>JAYSTZ010000126.1:0-4467 GCA_043719365.1 Verrucomicrobiaceae bacterium
GTCGTGAGCTTTCGCTTGCGACAAATCACTATTCACTATTCACCAATCACAGCCGCAATAGCACTGGTGACCATCATTTCACGGCAGGGAGACCACTAGTCCCACCTCACGAGTCACAAATCACAGCCGATAGAGACGGCGCTTCCCAATCACCTCATGCCTGGCAGAGCGCTAGGCGAGCACCGACTTCACCACCGTGCCGTGGATGTCCGTGAGGCGAAAATCGCGGCCTTGATACCGGAAGGTGAGGCGCTCGTGATCCACTCCGAGGAGGTGCATGATCGTTGCGTTCAAATCGTGAACGTGAACGGGGTTCTCTACGATGTTGTAGCAAAAGTCATCCGTCGCTCCAAACGTGAATCCCTTTTTCACGCCGGCACCCGCCATCAGCATCGTGAAGCAGCGCGGATGGTGGTCGCGACCGTAATTCGTCTCGGTGAGCGCGCCTTGCGAGTAAATCGTGCGGCCAAATTCGCCGCCCCAGACGATCAGCGTATCATCAAGAAGACCGCGCTGTTTGAGATCGGTGAGGAGCGCCGCGGTCGCCTGGTCAGTGTCCTTGCACTGGCCTTTCAGCGCGTTTGGAAGTCCGCCATGATGGTCCCAGCCCATGTGGAAGAGCTGCACAAAACGCACATCCCGCTCTGCCAGCCGGCGCGCGAGCAGACAGTTCGACGCATAGCTGCCGGGCCGCTTTACATCCTCGCCGTACATATCGAGGACGGACTGCGGCTCCTTGGAAATATCCAGCAAATCCGGCACGCTCGTCTGCATCTTGAACGCCATTTCATACTGCGCGATGCGTGCCTGAATCTCGGGATCACCCACTGCGTCGAACCGGCTTTGGTTCAAAGCGGCCAGCTCGTCCAGCGTCTCACGGCGAGTCTCGGAGTCGATGCCCGGAGGGTTCGAGAGATAGAGAACCCGGTCGCCCTTGTTGCGGAATTTTACGCCCTGATGTTTCGACGACAGAAAGCCCGCGCTCCAAAGCCGATCATAAAGCGGCTGGTCGTCCGGACGCCCGCTGCCAAACGAAGTCAGCACGACATACGACGGCAAATCACGATTCTCGCTGCCCAGTCCATAGCCCACCCAGGAGCCGATGCTCGGACGTCCCGCGAGCTGCGATCCTGTCTGCATAAATGTGATCGCCGGGTCGTGATTGATCGCCTCCGTGTTCATGGAGCGGATGATCGTCCATTCGTCTGCCAGCTTGCTCATGTGCGGCATCAGCTCGCTGAACCAAGCGCCGCTATTTCCGTGCTGCGCAAATTTGAAAATGCTCGGCGCGACGGGGAATTTCGACTGCCCGGAAGTCATCGTCGTGAGCCGCTGTCCCTGCCGGATGCTCGCTGGCAAGTCCTCGCCGCGGCGGCCCGCCATCGCGGGCTTCGGGTCGAAGAGATCCATCTGCGACGGCGCGCCGCTCTGGAAAAGATAGATGATCCGTTTCGCCTTGGGCGCATGGTGCGGCATCCCGGGCAAGCCCGCCGCCTGCGCCGTTCCACCGAAGAGCGAGCCGAGCGCCGCCATCCCCATACCGCCAGCCGAGCGCGCGAGAAAAGTGCGGCGGGTCACCGCTTGCCGCGCCTCCGCGCCAAGTCCGAGGAATGAATGATCGTTGCAGTTCATGCGCGGTATCTAGTGCGATCTAGACGGGAGCGCCAGCCAAAGCCGCGCTACTGTCCCTCCCGCCAGCGCGCGGCCCATTTCCCGATGAGGTCTTCCGGTTTGGATACAAGATAGTCGTAGCCGCCAGGGTTCTTCTCGCGAAGGGCTTCGTAGGTTTCGTAGGTGCGCCCGTCGGCTTTACCGACGAAGATGGGTTGCTGCGTCTTGATGTCGTAGAACCGCGCCCATTGCCGCTTTTCCTCCTGCGAAAATGTCTTCGCCGAGGCGAACCACGCGACGGCTCCTTCGATCGCTTTGACGCGCTCGGGCGTTTTCGGCAGACGCATCAAATACCGGACGATCTCCACACTCTCGCCGCCGCTGAGCGATGCAGGCTCAAACAGCCGTGCGTGCGCCGGTGCGAGCGACAGCAGATCGTGTTGCGCGCACCAGACGGTCGAGCGGATTTGCATCCGCAGCAGACACGCGTTCCCGCGCTCCGCGGCTGCACGCGCACGTTCCCGGCGCGGCGCGTCCACCATCGCGAACGCTTCGCGGCCTTCCGCGACATCGTCGAGAAACTCGATGGCGTGCAGCATCGCGTTATCATTGAGCGTGATGAAATCGTGATAGCCGCCTTCGAGTGGATAGTTCTGCGGCCATCCTCCGTTCGGCGACTGCGCCTCCAGCACGTAATCCACTCCGCGGAAAACGGCCGCCTTCACCGCATCAGACGGCGACTTCGCATACGTCTGCGCGAGAAACCGCAGCTCGCTCGTCGTAGCGCGATTGTCGAAAGTTCCCGCGTAATGCCACGGCTGTTCTTGCGATGTCCATTGCGTCCCCGGCGTGCGCGGACCTTTGCTGTAGCCGAGCGCCTTGGACCAGCCGCCGCACGGGAGCTGATAGCTGAGCACCGCTTCGACCATCGCTGGCGAATCGTCTGCGGAGAGCTTCACATCGCCACCCGACAGAGCGCGCCGCGCGGCGGGAAGTCCGGCCGCTTTCACCTCCTCCGCAAGCGCCGCGACGTGCCGCGTGCGCCATTCATCCGACCGTGAAAAATAGGCGCGCCACGCATCGGCGTCCGGCATTTTTTCCAGCCGCGGACCGTAGCGCTCCATCGCGGTTCCACCCGTCCGCGGCGCGGGCCGGACATACTTCGCGAGGTCGCGCATCGCGAGCACCGTGTATTTTTCGTCTGCGAGGAATTGCAAGTATCGCTCGAAAAGATCCGGCGAAGTGGTCACCTGCGGGTGCGCGCCATCCGGCACTCCGTGGATGGTCAGCACGACGATTTTCCCGCCCATCGCCAGACGCAGCGCCGCCATCACGCGTTGCGCGGCGTTTTCGTTCACGCCCGTCGTGGAAAAACTCGGGATGAGAAGCGGGTCATCCACCATCGGATCATAGGGCCGCGAATCGCCCGCGCGGGCGAAACGGTAGCCGCGCTCCCGCAGGATGCGGAGCGACTCCGGCGTGTTCACGTAGGCCGGATAGGCAAACGCCGTGGGCTTCGGGACCTCCAGCTCCGCACACTTGCGCTCCACGTAGCCGAGCTCCTGCTCGAACTCGCCTGGAGCCATCTGATTCACATGCTTGTGCGACCGCGTATGGCTCGCCACTTCGAACCCATCGCGGTGCAACTGCGCCATCTGCTCCCAGCTCATGTATTTCGTTTTGTCGTCGAAATCGGGCTGGAACTCGCAGACAAAAAATGTCGCGGGGAATCCATATTTTTTCAGCAGCGGCGCGACGATCGTGGAGTGAGAAAGCACGCCGTCGTCAAAGGTCAGCACGACCGTCTTATCCGGCACCGGCAGGAGCGCAGGCGGCTCCGCAATGGCCGACCACGATCCGAGGAAGAGAAAAACAAAAAGCAAGCAACGCATGGCGCACATCTCAGCGCAGGAGCCCGGCGGTGTCATGCAGGAACCACGAGTGTTTTTCTTGAGCGCGCGCCCGCTTTACGGCACACGGAGCGGTATGAAATTCCGTCTCGCTCTCGCTCTTTCACTCGCGTGTGCCGCTTCGCTTCGGGCGCAGACGATGGAAGACATTCACAATTTCCGCCACGACGGGAAGGCTCCACTTGGAAGGCTGTTGCTGGAGGATGGCGATTATTACGGGACTACTGCGGGGGGTGGATTGTCCCAGTATTCGTCGGGGACTATTTTCAAGGACAATCGGTCTGTCCCGTCATCGACTGTCCTCATTCGCGGAAAAGAAACCGTCCACGTCCAGCCACTCATCAACGACACCTTCACTTACACCGTCACCGACCGCTTCGGCGGACAAGCCAGCGGCACCGTCAAAATCGTCAATCCCTTCATCCCCCTCGCAGGCAGCTACGAACCCCTCATCGGCGACGACGACGGCATCGCCACTCTCAAAGTCACCACCGGCGGCCTCCTCACCGGCAAGGTCAAGCTCGGCACCAAGACCTACACCCTCAAAGGCCTCATCGGTTTCGACGGCGCATTCACCCAAGCCATCACCCGCAAAGGCCTCCCCGATCTCCAAGTCGCGTTCCAATTCACCAACCCCAGCCAAATCGCTACCATCACCGGCACCGTGGACGGCCTCCCCGTTTCCTCCGACGTAAAACTCACCACCACCATCCCCGCCCCCGCATTCCCTGCAAAATACACCATCGTCCTCGATCCGATCGCTCTACTTCCTCAAAACCTCGACGCATACGGCTGGGCCACGGCCAGCCTCACAAGCAAAGGCGCATTCGCGATGGCCGGCCTCACCCCAGGGCGAACGCATTACCCATTGAGCAGGTCCAACAGATAAGAAAGGTCCCAAGCGGCATTGCGTTGTTTGCCTTTGATGCCGCGTTTTAACTTCGTT
>JAYSTZ010000127.1:0-4467 GCA_043719365.1 Verrucomicrobiaceae bacterium
CGAAAGTGGCGCATCGCCGCGAGGAAAATGGCGATGCGCGGCTTCGCCACCCAGACCTTTTCCGATTCGTGCGCGACCTCGGCCATCCAGACGGCGTCCGCCTCTGCATCAAAGTCATCGAAAGCCGCCGAGCGTTGGTCGAGTTGATCGCCGAGGACAAGGATGAGATTTCGCAGCGTCGTGTCGCGCTTCATGGATTTGGTATCATGGCGAGGGATACGTCCGCCGACTCGCTTCCGTTGCGTCCAGGCTGAACCTTCTTGATCGGATGCGATGCCCCTGCAAAAAATGCACTCTGCAAGGTGTCCAGGGTCAGCCCCGTCCGCGACATCGTGCCACGCCTTTCCAAGCAATTCGCCGAGTTGGGGTTTCGCCTCGCGCTGATCCAGCGCCTATCAGACACACATGCCTTCGCTCTTGAGAGCTAAGGCTTCTTTCCATTTGGGAACAGATGAGCCGCCACCCGGTCTGCGGATACCGCCGCATCGTGGCTTTTCGCGGGTTCACTCGGTATCCATCCTAGCTTTTCTCATCCGGCAACGGTCGCTGCAAAATTTCACTGCGTCCCAAACGCGCTCCCACTTTTTCCGCCAGGTGAAGGAACGTCCGCAGGTGGCGCAGAGCTTCTCGGGCAGATGTTGTTTTTTCACGCCTTTCATGTGTTCGGCCACAGTAGCTTGGGCACGTTCATAGGGCCGTGGGGAGTTCGAGGTCGTGCTGCATTCATAGGTTCGCGGGAACGCTATTCGTTTCCCGCGTGTGCGAGCGGAAAAATGGTGACGTCCACTCCGCGCGACATGATGACGTGGTCGGGCGGACGCCCCGTCGGAGTGAAGCCGTTCAGCGGCAGCAGATTTTCATCCCACGCCGACACCTCCGCGCGGCAGAGAGGATACAGCTCGTGAAAAACCGCGCCGCGGCGGAGACCATCGGGCGCGCTGGAATAAAGCCGGTAGCGCTCGACAAGAAAGAACTCCAACGAGCCCGGCTCAGACTGCGGCAGATCCGCGCCGGGTGAGTAGTCAAACACGCAGCGCGCACCATTCGCCCGCGGGCCGGTGCGCCGCGATTCGTAGCGGATTCGACCCTCCGCCGTGCGGCTCGATATCATCTCCGCGTGCTCGTAGGGCAGATGAAAAAAGCGGCGCGCAATTTTCACCGCGAGCCATTGATTCGCATCGAGTGAGTAGAACCACACGCCCGGCACGCCCGCGCGGTCATGCACGTAGGTGCGCAGATTCAGCTCCATGAAATTCGAGATGCCGGGCACGGCAGGCAGAAAGCGCGGCCGGATATTTCGCATGAAGAACGGCACAACGCCGAGATACGCCTTGCCGCCAAAGGTATCCACAAAGAGCCCCTCCGGCAGCGTCGCCTGAATCGCCGCCGCGGGATATTCCCAGTGCAGAAAAAGCAGGTCGCGCCATTGCTGATACATCACCGCATTTCCCGCGGGCCGCCCCCGCGCCGCGAGACGCTGCGACATATCGGGAAGATGCGGAGTGGCATCAGCGGTGGTCATCGCCGCGGAGCTGGAATGAAATGATCGCTGGCGAAAGGCATTATGGAAGCGGTGAACGTTGTGTGCCTTGGCATACGCTTCATGCGGATTGCCGGGAACAGCCAAAGTGTCTTCCGTGCTGCCGCCTGCACATTAGTAGAATCGCTTGCAGCCCCTGAAGACGCGAGGCAATCTGCCTCTGATTCAATCTGACCTTTCGCGAATTGTTTGCCTTAACGCCGTGGAATATTTCCTCATTGCTTTGCAGTTAATCGTAGCCCTCGGGATTCTGAATGTCTGGATGCTCCGTTCAGACAAGGCGACGCCGTTTCGCGGAGGCGACGCAAAGAACATGCGCGAGGAATTCGCCGCCTACGGGCTGCCGTTCTGGTTCATGTGCCTAGTCGGCGTGCTCAAGGTGGGCCTGGCGCTCGCGCTCATCGCGGCCATTTGGTTCCACCGCGTGGCCCAACCGGCGGCGGTCGGTTTGGGATTGCTGATGTTGGGGGCGTTCGTGATGCACCTCAAAGTGAAAGACCCGATCAAGAAAGCCCTGCCCTCCATCGCCGTGCTCGCGATGTGTGCCGCCATCGCGCTGCTCTAGCCGAGGGTTCAATCAGAACGCCGCCAGACTAAGGTAGGTATTCAGCGCCAGGTAAATCAATGCAGGGATCGTCTGCGGCAGCGTGTCTTTGATCTTAATGCGGACGCCGACCGCGACCAGCATCATCAATGCAAGCCCGGCCGAAGCCGCGCGTCCCATCCACGGCTGGCTAAGGCCAGCCAGCAGGCCAATCGCCGCGCACAATTGCAGTCCGCCGACCAGCGTGCGCTGAGATCCGAGGCGGTAGCGTTCAAACTCCCGTTTCATAGGCGAGAACAAGAAGCAGGCCGATCCGTATCCGAGGAAGGAGATAGCGGAGAAAAGGATCAGGACGACGTTCAAGGTGCGATCATAGGGCATCCTTGCTCTCCTGCATACCTCAGTCCTCCGGCGCACATTGCGGCGCAGGCACATTGCCGGCCGCCGCGTGCTGGTGCTCACCAAGGGGTTGCGTGACGGAGAGGCTGTCTAGATAGGTGTAATTTCGATCCAGCCGTTGATTTTCAGATTTTGCTTTGCGTCAGCCGCAGATGCAAAGAGTTCCTTCAGCGCGTCATTCAGTTTCGCCAACTGGTGAAGGCGCTTTTCTGAGTGGCTCAGATCTCTGCCAAAGCGCTCTTCATTACTGAACTTCTCCATGCTGTGGTAGTCCATCTTGCTTTTGATGAGCGAGCCGAGAACGCGCGACGCTTCTGCCGGAGTGAAGATTCCGTCGATGAGTTGGAAGTGTTGTTTGTCTTTCATGTGATTGGATTTCAAGGATTGCAAAGGGGGCCATGCTGCGCGGAGGCGGCATGGGAATACGGGCGCGGCTCCTGGCAGCGAGGGCATTTGTGTATTTCGCGAAGGGTTAGTCCGGTGACCGTGTCGATGCCGGAAGGTACGAGCAGAGAAAGACCGAGGCCCCGACTGAGCGGCCAGTCCGGGGCGCGCTCCTTGGCGTGTTTCGTGGTGGGAACCGCAGTACGCTGGTCGGCGCTGGAAGGCACGAGCGGTGAAATTCTGCGCGGCACAGCTCGGACGGCTCAATGCTTCACCGAGCCCGCATCCGAGACTAGGCAGATGCCGCCGCGGCGTTTCAGGATTGGGCGCACGGCTTCGACGAGAGCCGCGGCCTTTTCGGGTGGCACCGCTGTGAGGACGCAGACGTTGCCGGCACCGCCGCCGGGCTCGTCGTTGCGGCGTTCGCCGCGGCCGCCGGTGCCGGTGACGTTGCCAAAAACGGTGTAGCCGCTCACATCCCGTTCCCGCAGGATGGCGAGCAGGGCGGGAAGTTCCGGGGTGTCGATGATGATTTCGATGCGTTTGACTTGTTGCATGGTAATTAGCTCCAGAGGCGGTTGATGATGCCAAGGTAAAGGGGCAGGCCGATGATGATGTTGAATGGAAAAGTGAGCGCGAGCGACATGGTGACGTAGAGGCCGGGATTGGCCTCGGGCACCGCGAGTCGCATCGCGGCCGGGACTGCGATGTAGCTCGCGCTCGCGCACAGCACGGTGAAGAGCAACGCATCGCCGCGCCCCAGCCCCAGCACATGCGCGATGGCGATGGCCGCGCCCGCATTCACGAGCGGCACGATGGCTGCGAACGCGATGGGGAAGACGCCGAGCTGCCGGATGCCGCCTAGTCGCCGCGCGCTCACCAGGCCCATGTCGAGCAGGAAGAGGCAGAGCATTCCGCGGAAGATGTCGCTCGTGAATGGCGCGAGCGCTTTGCCGCCATTCTCCCCGGTGAGCAGGCCAATGACGAGCGCGCCGCAGAGCACTAGCACAGAGCCGTTAGCGAATGCATCCCGCAGCAGGTGCGACCATGAAAATGCGGTGCCGTCCTTCTTCCGCAGCCACCGCGCCAGCGCTATGCCGACAATGATCGCCGGCGATTCCATGAGCGCCATCGCGGCGACCATGTGTCCGCCGCTCTTGATGCCGAGCTGCGTGAGGAAAGACGTGGCGGCGATGAACGTGACCGCGGACACGGAGCCGTAGGTCGCGGCGACCGCGGCGGCGTTGTTCACGTCGAGCTTTCGCCGCAGGACGAAGAACGTCCACAGCGGCACGAGCATCGCCATGAGCATCGCGGCACCGAGCGTCCAGCCGATCTCGGCGGTGAGGCCGCTCTTGTGCAGCTCGACGCCGCCCTTGAACCCGATGGAGAGCAGCAGGTAGAGCGAAAAGAATTTCGGCAGTGGCTGCGGAATCTCCAGGTCGGAGCCGACGACGAACGCCAGCATTCCGAGAAAGAAGAAGAGCACCGGCGGGTTGAGGAGATTCGAAAGAATGAGTGAGAAATCCATCGTGTGAAGTGGCTCGGGCTCAGGGCACGATCTCGACTTTGCCGTCATCGAGGTCGTAGCGGGCGCCGA
>JAYSTZ010000128.1:0-11180 GCA_043719365.1 Verrucomicrobiaceae bacterium
ATGGCGGATGGGGAGGGATTCGAACCCTCGTAGGTTGTTAAGACCTAACACGCTTTCCAAGCGGGCGCGATCGACCACTCTGCCACCCATCCGTTTGAGACCGCGCACAGTGTTCAGTTTCCGTCCAGACGCAAGCTCTGAAATCGCGGCACCCAAAATAAATCCGGCCCCCGGTTCCTGCGTACGTATATGTCCGATTGCAGCAGTGCATCCACCGTGTATGAAATTGCAGGATGAACACACTCTCTCGCCGTCATTGGCTCACCCGATTCGCTTCCGCTCTTTTGTTCGCCACGCTTCCTGCATTCTCAGCGGAACCGGCGGAGTTTGTGAAGGCACTGACGGCGGGGAAAAAGCAGACCATCATCACGTATGGCACCAGCCTCACAGCGGGTGGCGCGTGGGTCGGCCAGTTGCAGAAGGAGCTGGAATCGCGATTCCCAGCCAACGCAAAAGTCATCAATAGCGGGCAAGGCGCGATGTGGTCGAAGTGGGGGCTCGATCATTTGGATGAGCGCGTGATCTCGAAATCGCCGGATGCGGTTCTGATTGAGTGGTCCATCAATGATGCGTTCCTGGAATACAAAACCTCTACCGAAGACTGCCGGGCAAATCTGAACACGATGATCGACCGCATTCTTGCGGCGCATCCGAAGTGCGAGATTATCCTCGAAGTGATGAACCCGCCGACCGGCGAACACCTCCAGCGGCGTCCGAAAATTGCCGAATACGAGCAGGTGTATCGCGACGTGGCCAAAGCGCGAAATCTCCGTCTTGTCGATCACGCGCCGCAGTGGGCCGGTGTGCTCGCGAAGGGGGACGCAGAATGGAAAGCCCTCGCGCCCGACGGCATCCACCCCAACGCAGAGGGCTGCAAGCAAATCATCACGCCGTTTCTCATCAAGACGCTCGGCCTTTAGACGATGCAAAACATTGTGGCATCCTGCGGATATTTTCCCCATCCTGTGCGCTCACACATGAAATACCTCATCGCCATCATCGCCGTTTCCGGAGCCACTGCATTTGCTGGAGAAGGTTTCACGGCTCTTTTCAACGGCAAGGATTTGACCGGCTGGGAGCAGCACAGCGGCAAGGCGGAGTATCGCGTGGAAGACGGCGCGGTCGTCGGCAAAACGGTGCTCGGCACGGGCAACTCGTTCCTTTGCACGAAGGAGCAATACGGCGATTTCGTGCTGGAGTTCGAATTCAAAGTCGCAAAGGACATGAACTCCGGCGTGCAGTTCCGCAGCCAGTTCTTCGACAAGCCCACCGAGTATGTGGACGCCAAGGAAACCGACGAAAAGAAGCGCGTAAAGAAAATCGGCGCAGACCGCGTCCACGGCTACCAGTTCGAAATCGACCCGTCGCCCCGCGCTTACACCGGCGGCATCTACGACGAGGCTCGCCGCGGATGGCTGAAGGACTTGAAGGGAAATGAGCCTGCGCAAAAGGCATTCAAGCAGGGCGACTGGAACAGCGCCCGCATCGAGTGCCAAGGCGATTCCATCAAGACTTTCATCAACGGCGTGCAAGCCGCGGAGCTCAAGGACGGTCTGACGCCAAAGGGTGTCATCGCCCTGCAAGTCCACGGCATCGGCAAGAACAAGCCGGCCGGCGAAGAGATTCGCTGGCGCAATATCCGCATCAAGGAAATCAAGTAGCCTCAGTCGCGATTCGCGGGAAGATAGCGGTAATAGGATTCGAGCATCAGCACGCTGAGTGCCGTGCGGTAGGTCGCGCCGGTTGAGCTGCTTTCGGTCTGCAAATTTCCATGCGCGGGGTTTCGCATGATGGGCCAGCTTCCGTCCGGCGACTGGGCTTTGACGATCTCGTTGGAGAATAGATCATTCCATTTTCTCCAACTGCTCCCGCCAAACATGAGCAGCGCCTGCGTGTGATAGTACCACGCGTAAAGGTCGGCTTTTTCGTGCTGGTATCGCACGGGGAATTCTTCGAGCCCGCGCATGATGAAGTCAACGCCGCGCTTGCATCCGGTGTCGCGCGCACCACGCCAGAACATCTCGCAAAGCACACCGACCCCCGTGAGCGACCAGCGGTCCTCCGCCTTGCGATAGCCGTAGCCTCCTTTGTCCGTCTGCACGCGATTGAAATTAATCATCGCGCGGTCGAGCGCCTTATCGACGCCGGGGATTTTCAGTCCGGAAAGATGCGCGGCTTTGAGCCCCTGCACCTGCCATCCGGAGACCGACGTGTCGCTCTGCGTTTTGTTGAACGCATACATCCATCCGCCGTCGATCCCCTGCCCTTCCACAATATGCCCGACTGCGGCGCGAAAGAGCTCTACCACGCGCTCGTCGGGTTTCCCTGCGAGCGTGGTCATCGTGTAGTATTCGCCGAGGGCGTACGTCGCGATGCCGTGCTCATAGACTCCCGTATTTCCGGTGCCCCAATCATCCTTCGTCATCGAAAGTCGGCTGCCGCAAGCCGTGCCGTTTTCGAGAATCCAGTCGATCGCGCGATTCACGGTGAGCCCGAATTCCAGAGACTGACCGTATTCGCCGTGGCCGAGAAAACAGAGCAGCGCGAGCCCGGTCATTGCGCCGCGATTTCGCTCGGCCCAGGAGCCGTCGGCGTTCTGCGTTTTGCGCAGCCACACGAGGGCGCGGAGGACGGCTTGCTCCGTCTGGTCTGTCGGTTTTGTCCCGGACGTTCCGCCTGTCATGATCCGCCCTTTCGCGTCGTGTTGAAAACGAAGACCCATGTCTCCCGCCTTGGGCGCACCGAGCGACGTGGGCACTGCGGGCATCGCCGTCGGCACAGCATTGGTGGGTAAATTCATGCGCAATGTGGGCACCGTCATATTCGCAGGCCGATTGACGAGAATCACGGAAGACTCCGGACTATCGAACTTCGGCACCGTCGCCGCGGGAGGAGCGCTTAAAGTCTTTTCCGGCGGAAGCTCGATGGTGGATTCCGTCTTCGTCGGCGAAGTCGTTTCGTCCGGCACGGTATAGCCCGAGCTGGACGTCATGTCTTCCTCCGGCATGGTCTGCTTCACGAGCACGATGCCGCCGAGAATGACGACGATCGCCGTGTGCAGCGCGAGCGATAGAGTGAAGACTTTCGACCGGGCGAGCCGGTCATGGATTCTCGATAGCAGTGGTTCTGTGGTGGTCGTGTGCATAGGTTTCAAATGCCCACACGCGCCGCCACCGCCCGCCATTAGACGGGAAAAAATAAAAGCCTGTTATCTCACTTCCACGCCGCAAAACGCTCCGCTGCTTTTGCCGCAGTCGCGTCGCCTTCGGTGAATGCCATGCGATATTTCAGCGTGAACGATTGTCCGGCTTTCAGCGTGTAAGCGCCGGAGCCTTTCTCCGCCGTCTTATCCATCTCCGCCGCGCAAAACGGATTCGCCGCAAACAAGCCGTAGTCGCGCGCGTGCCAGCGGGTCGCGTGGCGGAGATTCGATGGATGGTCCATCATCGTGATCGAGTAGATCTTCTCGCCGATGGGTCCGCTCATCGTCACCCACTTCGCCTTTTGCCCCCACACCTTGCCGTCAGCGTCGCCTTCGCTGTTGGTGATACGTCCCAGGCCCGGCGCCTTCGGCTGCTTCAGCCTCATGCTCTCCGCGATGCGAATCGCCGCCGTGCCTTCCTTCGTGTCGCCGAAGACGACATCCTTGTCGCCAGCCGTCAGCGTGATTTCAAAATCCACCACCCGCTCCGTCGCCGCGCCCGAGTACACGCGGAAAACCTGCGTGCTGCGAACGGGCACGCTGCCATCGGGCGCGGTCCACTTTTGCTTCGTCTCCAAAACGCCCGATTCTTTTCCGCCCTCGGCCTTCACCACTCCATCGTGCTCGATCTTGCCGGGTGCCTGGTTCGGCGGTGTCTTGTGGCTCGCGGGCTCGGACCAAAAATCCACGCCGTTCACATCGCCGTGCGAAAACCAAATCGAACGATGATGCGGATGGTCCGTCTCCTCGCCCTCCGTTTTTGCCATCGGATAATCACGCGTCATCTTCACCCCGCCCGGCCCGATGAACGGGTAGTAGTAAACGTGCGGCGCATCGCCAAAGCGGTACTCGGTTACGAGCTTGCCATCGACCGCGATGGCTACGGCTCCGGCTTTTTCGGTGACGGTGACATCTGCCAAAGCGAATGGGCAGGCTGCGAGGAATGCGAGTGCGGTGTATTTCACGCGGTTATCCTTAGTCGCTCGGACCGAAAGACCGCACGAAAAAAGTTGCCCGCATCCCAAAAAACCAGCACTCAGACCGGTAGCCATGCCGCTATTCCTATTCGAACCCGACCGCCGCGTATCGCTCCGCGTCTTTGCCGCGTTTGTGGTCACGTGCCTTTATACGCTTTGGAGTTGAACAACGGACCAGCGACGAAGCACCCCGGTTCGTCATTCGACCATGTCTAGAATCGCTCTTCTATCCGAAGCCGTCGCCTGCCAGGTGGCCGCAGGCGAAGTCGTGGAGCGGCCCGCCAGCGTCGTGAAAGAGCTCGTCGAAAACTCCATCGACGCCCAGGCCACGCGCATCGAGGTCCTCATCCGCAAAGGCGGCAACAGCTCCATCCGCATCGTCGATAATGGCATCGGCATGGACCGCGACGACGAGCTCCTCTGCCTTGAGCGCCACGCCACCAGCAAGATCAAGACAGGCGCCGACCTCATGGCCATCAGCACGCTCGGCTTTCGCGGAGAAGCCCTGCCGAGCATCGCCAGCGTCTCCCGCTTTCGCCTCGCCACGCGCGAACGCGGCGCACTTGCCGGCACCGAAGTCCTCGTGAACGCCGGGAAAATCGAAGCCGTCCGCGACTGCGGCGAAGCCGAGGGCACGCAGATCGAAGTCCGCTCGCTCTTTTACAATCTCCCCGCCCGACGCAAATTTCTCCGCACCGAAAACACCGAGGCCAACCACGTCGAACACGTCCTCTACCTGCAGGCCGTCGGCCATCCGCACATCGGCTTCGTCTTCCTCAACGACGAGCGCCTCGTCTATCAGCTCCCGCCCGGACAGACCCTGCGCGAGCGCATCCGCGACCTCGCAGGCGCGGCGCTCGTCGCCGAGTTGCTCGAAGTCCCCGAGGAGGAAATCGCCGGCATCCGCGTCCGTGGATTCATGGGCCGTGCCGGAGTCAGCCGCTCCTCGCGGCAACAGCAGATCATCTTCCTCAACGGACGCCCCGTGGAAAACTCCACCATCAACTTCGCCCTCCGCGAAGGATACCACACCGCCCTCATGAAAGGGCAGCATCCCCTCACCTTCCTCTTCCTCGACATGGACCCCGCCGCCGTCGATGTCAACGTCCACCCCGCCAAGCGCGAAGTCCGCTTCCGCGACCCCGCACACGTCCGCGAAGTCATCGTCGAACTCACCCGCCGCACCCTCGAAACCGACCGCGCGAGCTGGACAAAAACATTCACCGCCCCCGCCCCGCGACGCGTCGTCATGGAGGACCACACCGTTCCCCTTCCCCTGCCCGTCGAGAACCTCTCACTCCGCCGCGAATGGACCATGCCCGTCCCCCAGTCCGCCCCGGAGCCCGCACCCGCGCCCAACCCCGAGCCCCCGATGCCCGCAGCCATCGCCGCACCCGAGCCACCGCGCCCTGCGCCCGCGCCAGCACCAGCGCCGCCCGCCACACCGCGCCCAACATCCGATTTCAAAATCATCGGCGTCCTCGGCAAGCTCTACATCATCATGGAAAACGCCACCGGCCTCGTCCTCGTGGACCAGCACGCCGCGCACGAGCGCATCCTCTTCGAGGAAATGAGCCGCCGCATGGAGAGCGAAGGCGTCCCCACCCAGCGCCTCCTCCTCCCCTTCACCCTCCACGTCCCACCCAAGGACGCCGACTGGCTGGAGCAAAACCTCGAAGTCATGAACCGCGCCGGCATCGGCCTTGAGCCCTTCGGCGGCGGCACCTTCAAAATAGACGCCCTCCCCCAGTTCCTCAAAGCCGACGACCCATCGCAAATGCTCCGCGACATGATCGACGACCTCCGCGAAACCTCCGCGCAAACCAGCAAACTGCGCCTCGGCGAAGACATGATCGCCAAGACCGTCTGCCGCCACGCCGTGAAAGCGAACGACGTCCTCCGCGAGCCCGAGTGCCTCCGCCTCATCCAGGATCTCCTCGCCTGCGACCTCCCCTACACTTGCCCTCACGGCCGCCCCACCATGATCCAGCTCAGCTACCCCGAGCTCGAAAAGAAGTTCGGGCGGAAAGTGTGACGCGCCCCCGCCATCGGGTGTGGTAATGTCGCCGTCAAAAGGCAGCCGGACACCGGAACAACAGGTCTGAAAGCCCGGCAATGTAATAGCCCAGGCTCAGCGAGGCACGAGTGCAGGCCTGGGTCATGGCAGGAAAAACAGTCCGAGCCCCGCCGGGGCGTGATGGAAATAGCCGCGCAAGAAAGTAGCTCGCGAGTCCCTTCGCGGCATTTCGCCACCGCGAAGCGATACTTGAACGGACTGGTCGCTTCGCGAGGAGCGTTCAGCCGCGAAGGGACTCGCGAGCTACTTTGTCGCAGGCCTTCGGCCCTCCGATGCCCACCGCGAAGCCCATCCCGCTTCACCCAGCCTGCTGAACCACCCGGGCCGGTTCAACCGTGATGACACCGCGGCTTCGCGCGGATGCCATCAGAAAAGTTTAGGCGCGGTTGTCATTCGCGGGCCTAAGCCAGTATTTTTGGGCGTCGGTAATTTCGAGTTCGAGTGGCACGTCTGGTGGACCGTGAAGACGCCACTGGACAGCCTCCTCAAAAGTGAGTTTCCGAACGCCACATTGAGGGACTCCGCAATTGCGCGGGTAAGAGCCGTCAACGAGGGAAATGCCTTCGACCGTCCCCATCTCGGTTGCAGTGCAGAGGCATGGGTGAAACGCACAGTCTTCATAAAACTCACCCGGACGTATCTCATCGGCGTCTTGCAGCGGCGTTGGCATGTTATCGAGCGGCCTAAGTTCCCATTATCCGACTGAAGACTCTTGCCAGTCGCATAGCGGGAGACACAGAGACATACGCGTTCTCGTGGTCGGCTTGGTTGGATTGAGTGGATGGCGGGCGCATGGGGTTCGTTTAGCACTCTGGCGGGCTTGGCCAAGGGTTTTCTCAGGCGGAAATGGGATTCTCTGTCGTAACCTCCTGTCAATGATGGGCGTCCAGCCAAAAAGTCACGCCCCTTTTGCCCTCCGGTTCGCCTGCTTTTGACGACGGTTCGCCCCTTTTGGCCTCCGGCTCAGCGGATCTGGGCTCCGGTTTGCCCCTTTTGGGCTCCTTGGCGCCTCCTCGGGGCAAAGGTTCGCCCCCTCGGGCGAACGGCTCGCCCCTTTTGCCCGCCGGTTCGGCTCCACGGGCCAAAGGTTCGCCTCTTTTGGCCGAGGTTTCTGCTCCACGGGCCGACTCGTCTGCTCCTCGGGGCAAAGTTTCCGAGCCGACGGGCCAAAACGCAAAATCAGGGATTGACGCCGCAGGCCAGATACGGCTTTTTCCCCGCCTCGCTTAACCTCAGTAATTCTACAACCTCAAAACTAACTCTCAAAACATTATGGCTACCTTTGCTCAAATCGTCATTGCCCGCGCGGGCGAAACTCAAGGTGTGTGGGCTCTCAGTCCCGCTTTTACGGGAGGGGGCAAAGCTAAGGGGGAACATATGAGCCAGATTTCCTCCGTGGCGTTTGCCAGGGGGGAGAAGGATACAGCGGTGGGCCTCCTATTTACGGCGGCGTCGTCGGTCACCGTGGAGCACGAGTTTTTTGCGTCGATGAATGTCTCCATCGCCGCACGTCTGGATAGCGAAGTGGCGGATACGGACCCGCTGCAAGTGCGCGTGGACCAGGCGGACAACATCGCGCCAAAATCCGAGGCAGACATCGAGCGCCGGACGGAGCTGACGTTTGTCATATGGAAAGAAGTGAACACGGCGCGCGCTGCCGAAGTCCCGCCGCGCCCGGCGCTGACCATCCGCAACACGACGCAGGCGCAGTACGAGACACGCTATGGCCAGCTCGGGCCGAAGAAGATCACCCGCGACGAACGGGACGGGACCGTCACCGCGAAACGCACGCTGGAGAAACGCGAGGCGCGCAAATTAGACCTATGGAATAAGAACTGGTTTCAGGCGTGGAAGAGTGAGTTTCTCGCAGGCACGGAGCAGGGCGATGCGCTGGTAAACGTCCACACCGAGGAGTCAACGCCGGTCCCCGGAATCCTCGACATCACGGGGGTGGCGCAGACGGGCTTTTCGGTGAAGGTGGATTTTGATGCGGAGAGCGGCGAGCACGCTTCGGTGTTGGAGCTGCTGTTTAAAATCGTAGGCATCCACACGGACTACCAGCGCGTGCCGGCGAACAAGGTGAACGGAAATACGATCGGCCCTTTTCTGCAAAACCAAGTGCTGAAGATCCGCACGGATGTGGGCAACTCCCGCGACTTCTCCGAGCTGGGCCCGGAGCAGACGGTGACGATCGGGCCGTCGGTTTAGTTGCGGCGCGATGAGAGCTTCGCCAGGAGGCGGAGGATTTCCAAGTAGAGCCAGACGAGCGTGACCAGCAGGCCGAACGCCCCGTACCATTCGAGATACTTCGGCGCACCGACTTGGGCACCCTGCTCGATGAAATCAAAATCCAGCACAAGATTGAGCGCGGCAATCACCACGACGAACGCGCTGATGCCGATGCTGAGCAGGCCGCTGCCGTTCATAAACGACATGTTCACATTAAACATACTGAGCACCCAGCTCACGAGATACATGATGCAGATGCCGCCGGTCGCAGCGACCACGCCGAGTTTGAAGTTCTCCGTGGCGCGAATAAATCCCGTGCGATACGCGGCAAGAAGCGCGAAGAGGGTGCCAAAAGTGAGCATCCCCGCTTGAAGGACGATGCCGTTGAATTTCGCATTATACATCGCCGAGATACCACCGATGAGCAGGCCTTCGCATAGCGCGTAGATGGGGGCGGTGATGGGCGACCACTCCTTTTTGAAAGTGGTGACCAACCCGACGATGAACCCGCCGATCGCCCCACCAATCGCCCACGCCATGGCTCCCCCCGGATTCGCTGCGAATTTCTGCCAGGTGAAGAGCGCCGCGAACATGGCGATAAAGAGCAGCGCCGCTGTCTTGTTGACGGTCCCCTGGATTGTCATGCGCTGCTCGCCAACGGCGACGGCCCCGGTGAATGTGTTCTCGTTGAGTGTCGGATTGGATGTTCTCATGGTGATGCGGAGAGCTTAGCAGGAAGCAAACCCGCGGCAACTCCGCATCGCGGCTATCGCATGACCCATTCGAAAAAGCCGAGCCGCATTAGCGCCGCGATTGCGGCGAAGCCGAGGATGAGCCCGTCGAAGAGTCGCTGCGGGACATGCGCGAGCAGCCAACGTCCAAGAAAAAGCCCGACGATAATCGCAGGGACGAGAACCGCGTTGAAGAGCAGCGTGTTCGCGTGGATGAGCCCGAGTCCCGCGCTGAACGGAATCTTGTAAACATTGATGAGCAGGAAGAACCACGCGCTCGTCCCGGTGAGCTGGTATTTCGGAAGGCCGACCGCGAGGAAGTAGAGCCCCATGACGGGGCCGGCAGCGTTTGCCATCATCGTCGTGATTCCCGCCATCATCCCCATCGCTGCGGCGAACGGCCACGAATGCGGCACCGTCTCAAACATCGCGGGCTTCCACATGCGCCAAAGCTGCAAACCGACCAGCGTGAGGACCGTCCAGCCAATGAACGGCTTGTAGGCGGTCGCCGGGATGATGGTCATCAGCCACGTCCCCACCGCGACACCGATACACGCGATGGGCAGGGTTCGCGCGACGTGCTTCCAAATCGCGTGCCGCTTAAACGCCAGCACTGCGCAGACATCACCGGCGACAAGCATCGGCAGCACGACGCCTGTGGAAAGTCGGTCGCCGAAAATATGCGCCATCACCAGCACATGCACGAGGCTCACACCGGCAAACCCGCTCTTCGAAACGCCGATCCCCAGCGCGGCAATAATGGCGAAGAACCACTCCCAGGCAGACAGCGACGGCATCAGGCGGAGGCGAGGTTTCCGCGATACAATCTCGCCAGCCGCGTCTCGGAAAGCGTCTCGATTCCCGCGCTCGTAATCAGTTTCACAATCGGGAAAATCTTCGCCCTCCGGTCCACCCCACCCGTCGCGGAATCCGCCTCAGCCGCCGTATCCAGCGCCCGCAGCGCAAGCAAAGTAGCCTCGCTGGCCTTCAGCTTTTTCAGCGGACGACGGCCATACGTATTCTCGAAATGCAGCACCGCTTTCACCGCCGGGCTGCCGCTTCCCGTCGCCGTATATTCCGCCGCTTCAAAGCCCGCGCCCATCGCATCGTAGAAATAAACGCGCGGTATTTCCGCCACAGGATCATACGTCGCAAAAATAGGGACGACCACGCCCACGCCCTGAAGCACAAAGCCGAGATTGTCGCGCAGTAGCTTCGAGAGCGCGCGCACTTTTCCCTCGATGCTCATCTCCGCGAGCTGGCTGCGGCGATAAAAGTGGAAGCTGTGCTCCAACACGCGCGCCATTTCCCAAGCAGTCGCCGGAACCCCTGCGATGGCCATGAGCGAGTGTCGATCGATTTCCAGAACTTTGTCCGCGCGATCATACATGATCGCATTCCCCGCCGTCGCCCGCCGATCCCCCGCGACCAGCACGCCGTCGGCATATTTGAACGCGAGGATCGTCGTCGCGTGCGTGGGCACCAGCGAGGTGTTCGCGTGGACATCCGCAGGCTTCGGATAAAGGCCCTGTCGCTGAAGCAGCGTGGAAAAATCAGGAGCGCTGGCGTCCGTGAGCGAAACCGGTGTACCGGGAAAGTGCATCGTCGATTATTGACCGGTGCGTTGCTTGTAACGGCGTGCCTGATCCGGATCGACCTTGCGCATCCGTTCCAGAATGCTCTTGGTGTCTGGCTTCTTCACGTCAGGCGACTTGGGGCCATCGCCCTCACCTTGCTTGGGTTCCCACGGCGCGGGGCCGGTTGGTTTTTGCATCCGATCTGGCATGGGTAGAAAGTAACCGCGCCCGGTCAGTTTGCAATATCGGCGTGAGGAAATCCTGGGTGTGATTAAAAGTGGCATGGAAGCGCGACGCGCGACGGTAGTAGGACAGCCTTCTAGGCTGTCGGAGTGGGATGGGCTTCCAGCCTGTCCAGTTTCCCCCTCGTCCCTTCGCAAAGGCCAC
>JAYSTZ010000129.1:0-11157 GCA_043719365.1 Verrucomicrobiaceae bacterium
CGAAAAGGCGCTCGCGCTCGTGACACAGCAGGTTGAGTTCGGTCCGCGCCCGAGCGGTTCCTCGGCGCTCGAAAAAGCCCGGCAGCACATCATCACGACGCTCACTGCGAGTGGATGGGAAGCGGAGCGGCAGGAATTTAAAGAGACGCCGGTTTCCGGTCGCGGGGAAGTCGCTTACGCGAACATCATCGCGCGTTTTCCCACTCCGGCCTCCCGGGCGACTCAGCGGGTGATCATCGGCTCCCACTACGACACCAAAGTCATGACAGGCGTTCGTTTTCTGGGCGCAAATGACGCAGGAAGTTCCACAGGGGCGCTTTTGGAACTCGCGCGCGTTCTAGCCACCGCGCCAGCATTCGCTGCCCAGTTCGAACTCGTGTTTTTTGACGGCGAGGAAGCAATCGAAGCGTTTGGCGAGGCCGAGTTCGGCCCCGATGGACTGGTGGGCAGCCGATACTACGCCAAGCAAATCCGTCCGCGCGCAAAGCAGTATAAGTTCGCGCTCGTTTGGGACATGATTGGCGACAAGGATCTCACCATTACGCTTCCCTCCGATTCGCCGAAGGCTCTTGCGGGAGCGCTCATGACCGCGGCAGATCAACTCGGCTTCCGGCGCAATTTTGGATACTTCGGGCAGTCGATTCTCGATGACCACATGCCGCTCATCAAAATCGCCGGAATTACCGCGATGGACATCATCGATTTCGACTATCCCGTCTGGCATACGGGCGGCGATACCCTCGACAAGCTGAGCGCCGCGAGTCTCGAAATCACGGGCCGCGTGACGCTGAAAATGCTGCTAAACGAACTAAAGTGACACAGGCTTTCCAGCCTGTGCGGACCTCTTCACATGCTAGAAAGCCTGTGTCACATTCCTCGCCCAAACTGCTCGCACACGCTTTCCCCGAAATAAAAGTTGCCAAACCAGCCACCCGTATGCTTTCCTTCGTGCCCTGTTTTATTACGGGAACGCAGCCATAGCTCAATTGGATAGAGCATCTGACTACGAATCAGAAGGTTTTAGGTTCGACTCCTAATGGCTGCACCACCTTTCCGCGAACGAATGAAAAGTGACCCGCAAGGGTTGCTTTTTCCTCAACAAAAGAGTAGAAACTCCGAGTCAATGAGTGCCAAAAAAAACATTCAAAAAATCCGTTTAGCGACGCCAGCGGAAGAGCGAGAAATGCAATTGAATCAGCCCAAGCGCACTTATGCGCAAGCAATGGCGCAAGTGGATGCTCTGCGAGCGGCAAGGCTGAAATCCTCCAGTGGGCAGAGCAAACAGCGCGCGTAATCGAAAAACTCCCGTGGCGGCTGGATGGGCCGAAAGACAGAGGGCAAGGCGAGCATCATGTATTCTTCTACGATGCTTCCGGGCGCTGGGTGAAGGTGACGAAGGGAACGGGCGGCTCGTTTGGTAAGACGCTGGATTTGAGCGGGAGCAAATGGTCTATCGGGAAGGCTACGGCGCTGGAGTATTTGGAGCGGCTTGCGATTTCCAACGAGGTTTTCGGCGACGACCTCACGCTGCACGGCGTCTATCGCGACAAGCACGGCAACGTGAATATCGTGACTTCGCAGAGCGATAAAGCCGGGATGCCGATGACGGCTGCGCAAATAGTTCTCGCGATGGCGAGTCACGGCTTTATCTCGCTGGGGAGTTCCGCATTTTATCGGATTGTGGACAATAGTGATTAGAAAACACCACCCAAACTCCGCGCACACCTTCAGCAACCCCCGATGCAGAACCTCCAGCCGCTCCCTCGTGCGAAAGTGATGCACATGATGCAAAGTCGCCGCCGTGACGAAATAAATGCCCCGCTCCGTAAGCCGATGCAGCGGCGCATGAGGCCATGAAATCTCCGACATACCTCCGTGATACGCTTGGAAAAGGTTCCCGCAAGCCGAGAGATTCCCGAGCTTCGCGATAGCGTCTTGGAGTGCGGTGGCAGAGATGCGAGGGCGAAGCACTCGCATCGGCGACACCGCTTTCGAGGCGCGTGCCGGGGCGCTGACGGCTTCGACAACCCGGCATCCGAGATTGGGAGCGGCGAGGCTTCGAGAAAGCGGTGTCGCGCTATCGCTTGCCACCGCACTCCAAGACGCTACCGCGACGCTCCGAGCCTTTCTCTGTGGAACCGTGCTGTTTCGGAATGCCTCGCAACGGCTTCGTCGAAATTGCTCGATTCACGCGGATTCCTTGCACAACAGGATTTCTGAGGGCGTTCCTCACTGCGCCACTCGCAGGGGCACTTCGCCACCGGGGAATTTTACTTTCATTTCCAGCGTGCCGCCGAGGGCTTTCACGATTGCGGAAAGCGTATCGAGGTGGAGGTCTTGGCGGCGTTCGACTTTGGATACGGCGGCTTGCTGGATGCCCAGCCTCGCGGCGAGTTCGGCTTGAGAAAGCCCGTGCACTTCGCGCAAATCTCGCAGCCCGACGACACCCACTTCGCCGTCATCCACGAGCTGCTCGACACGCCGTAGCAGCATCGCGGTATCCGCATAACGCTCAGGCGGAAATTCGCCGAAAGCTGCATCGTGGCTGGCGGGATGGAGGCCAAAGCCGGAGTTTGGCTGCCAATGGACGGTAAAACTCCCGCTCCGATGCCCGACATCCATCCACCAATCGCCCGTCGCATCGCCGCCTTTCTCGCAAGACACGTTTAGGCCGGAGTGCATCGTCTCCAGCGCCTCCAAGAATTGCCGCACCGCAGCAGGTTGCTCTTTTTGAAATAATTCCATGCGAGGAATAATGCTGTTATCCCCGAAATTCGCAAGTGCTATTCTAAATCAGCAACCGTCCGTCCATCGGCACCCGGTTTATCGAGTTCAGTTCGTTCGCCGATAATCGTCATCACACCGTCCTTTATTCCACGCTGGAAGACTCGAATCGCAATCGCTCCATTGTCCGCGATTATCGTGTAGTGAGACGTGTGGCGATAGCGCCGCAACCCCGGTTTTCCGTCCATCCGCGCCATCTCAGCCACAGGTGGATAGAGCCGTTCCTTATTGAGAGGCTCATCAGGAACTCCGCTGTGCTCGTCTTCGACCTCGCGAAAAATGCCCGCTATTAAAGCCAACGCATCGTCTCGACTCGACGCCGCAGGCGCTTTGCCGAGTGCCATAAGAATCAAAATAACGCGCTCCTTTTTAGTTTTTATCGCTTTGGTGTGCGTTCCATCTTCTGGTTGCGGTTTTGAAATGTTGTTGTCTTTGGTCATCGCTCTGATTCTCTCTTTTTTAATTGGAGAACCTAACGATATTTTCGGGATTCTTCCTTCTCGGTCCTCACTCGCTCGCTATGAAATCAATCGCCTTTCAAATTCTCGTCTTCTTCGCACTTCTTGCACTTCCTGTGCAGGCGCAATGGGATTTTGAATACTCGTATCCCGATGTGTTTTCTGCGGTTGCGGACGATTACGTGGTCAGCTCGGAGAACATCAAGACGACTGATGAGGGTGCCAATAAATACATGAATCCCATCGCCAACGGGGTGCCTGCGCAAATCACGTATCGGTTTCCTCTGAATGGCACGATTAAGGAGGCTTACCTTTTCGCCCACATTGCGACGTTTAATTTTGGCGGAGGGAATACGGGAGTCGGTTCAGTGTGGGGTTCGAAGGACGGGGCAAACTGGGAACTGCTGATGGATGCTCCGACTCCAAGTGTGACTACGGGATCATATATCTACGATCAGATGCTTCCGAACTCTCTGCTCGGAGGGCAAGCGATTTGGATTCAGGCAAGGATTCAAACAAGCGGATGGAACATCATGGCGCAATTCAGCCGGACGGCGAACGCGTTTCCGAGCAATATCTTCCAGTTCAAAGCCAAGACCCAGCCTTTGATAGCGGCTGGAAATTTGATGAAGAACGGCAGTTTTGAATCCCCCGGATTCGGTGCGGGTAGCGCAGGGGCGGGGCGTCAGCAGTATATCGCTCCGTCTGAGGATGTGTCGAATTGGACTCTCACGGGAACTGGGGATGTTTTTCTTCACAAGGCACCAGAAGTGGGGAGCGCAGCGGGTTCTTCGTATAATTTTGCACAGAACGGGAACTACTACTTGGATTTGAGCGGAGGCGGGACGGCACACGCGACGATTTTTCAAGATGTCCCGACCGTTCCCTTCAAAACCTACCATCTGTCGTTTTACATCGGGGCTGCAAACTTCACCGCGCCAGCGGCCACGGTGAATGTGCAAGTCGCAGGAAATGCAACGCACCTCAACACGACGCTTACACCGCTCGCTCCCACGACAAACATCAACTGGGACCTCCAAACTTTCTCGTTTGTCGCGGATTCCACGACGACCAGATTGAGTTTTCAGGATGTGTCTTTGACGGATGATAACTCCAGCTTTGTTGACAGTGTTACGCTAGTTTCCGACCCTCCGACGATCACCAGCGAACCGCAGTCCGTAATCGCGGCTCTGGGAGAAGCTGCCTCTTTCAACGTCACCGCCGAGGGCGCAGGGAATCTCGGGTATCAGTGGCAAAAAGACGGCTTGAATCTCAGTAGCGAAACTGGCCCGAACCTTTCCTTTGCGGCGGTCAAGCCAACGGATGTTGGACGATATAAGGTGCGCGTAACTGATCCTAGCGGCAATGTAGTCGAAAGTGATGAGGTTTCTCTGAACATCACTGGCGTGAACTTCGGTGTTTGGCAGGGATTGATCGCATACTACCCGTTTGCGGCGAGCGCCGATGATGCGACCGCATTTGGCTTTGATGGAGTGGCGATGGGGGCGATTCCGGCGGCGGATCGCCGGGGTTTCGCGGCGGCGGCTTATCGGCTGACTGGTTCGAGCTTTGTGGATTTCCCGCAGTTCCCGACGCTTGGCGGGCCGTCGTCCCAATTCACGATTTCGCTGTGGGCAAAGGCCGAGAGTATTGGGCCGATTTTTGGAGACTATGACGGAACGCAGACGGCGGGAGACGAGATTTTTGCAGCGCACATCGCGGTGGATAATAATCCGGCACACAGCGCCCTCCCGAATTACTTTTCGGTTGCGACGCGCAACTATCCCGCGTTGCCCCGGGATCGCACGCTGTATGTCGGGACTTCCGCCGTGGTCGGCACTGGCTGGCATCACATCACGTATCAAATGGATGGCGTTGGTTCGTGCCATACGTTTTTGGACGGCGTGAAAGTGGGGACGCAGCCTTACAATCCAGCGCTCAATCATGTGCAGGCACCGCACTGGCGCGCAGGAAAGACGCTATTTGCCGGGCAGAATCAGTTTTTCACGGGCTCGGTGGATGACATCCGCATTTACAATCGGGCACTCAGCGAGGGCGAGGTGCAGGAGCTTTATACGAGCGAGGCAAATCGTGCGCCTGTCGCTGTGGACGATGGGCCATTTGAGCTTCCGCTGGTCGGGTATTCGGTCATCGGGAATGACTCAGACCCGGATGGAAGTCCGATTGCGGTGACTTCGGTTTCCGGGGCGGCGGTGCTGAATTTGAATGGAACTGTGAGCTACGTTCCGGGGGCGACTTTCACTGGAACAGACTCGTTCACCTACACGCTCACAGATGGCGGTGGACTGACCGCCGTTGCGACTGTGACGGTGAAGGATACGACTCCACCGAGCATCAGCATTCCGTTCACGGTGCGCACGACTGGTGCGGTGCTGATGCCGGATTTTACTTCGTTTTCGGTGGCGTCGGATTCGGTCGGCGTGGCGAGCGTGACTCAATCACCCACGCCGGGAAGTGCATTCCCGCTGGGAAGTTCAACGGTCACGCTGACCGCTCGCGATTTAGCCGGAAATGAGGCGGCTGCGAGCTTCACGATCATTCATCATCCTCCGCAGCCAGCGCATACGATGATTGCGAAGTCTGGCGATGCCGTGCCGGGCGCTGGCTCCGTTGGCGGAGCGTCGGCAGGAGCCACTTTTACGAGTGTAGGAGTCCCGGCAATCAATGACGCGGGCGATGTGGCGTTTGTGGGAAAATGGACGAGCACTGCTGGGCCGGGCGTCGGTGTCTTCGCTGGCAGTCCGCCGGTCTTGCTCGTGAAAGCGGGCGATTCGTCGCCGTCGCCGGACGATGGTGTTTTCAAGACGTTCACCGACCCGTTGCTCGACTCTGCGGGCAAGGTGGCATTTTTCGCGACACTCAAAGGGCGCGGAATCCGGGCGGCGAATGATACGGTTCTGATGACAAACGCATTTGGCAGCAGCGTTGAAATCATCGCTCGTGAGGGAGGTGAGTTGAGCGGGGCAGGCGGAGCAAAAATCCGTAAGTTCAAAGACGTGTCGCTCGTCGGGGGCGAGGTTCTTTTAACCGCTACGCTGACGGGTGGAAGTCCGGCAGTTCGGAGCAGCAACGACACCGTAGCACTTCGGGTAAATGGCAGCGGAATCGAGAGCGTCGTGAGAGAGGGCGATAGTCTCAATGGTTCGACGGTGAAGGCGTTTCTGTTGCTCGAAATCGCGGCGGGCTCGCCGGGGCAAAACCGCGCTCATTTGCCGGGGCAGGCGACGTTCCTCGCGCTGCTCACAAACGGAACGCAAGCTGTGGTGCAGAGCGGGAGCGGCGTATTGAGTCCGGTAGCTTCCACTGGCGATTCGCCGGGAGGAGTGACTCTAGTGAACACGACCTTCCGCAGTTTCAGCCTGCCCGCCGCGAACGCTCATGATGTCACGTTCGTAGGTGCGTTGAGTCTCGGAGTTGGCGTTACGAAAGGGGACGCAAAATGTGTTTTTGTCAGCGACGGGAGTTCATGGAAAGCAATCGCACGACTCGAAAAACCGACGCCGAACGTGAATGGGGCGGTCTTCAAATCGTTCCTCGATCCGGTGCTTGCGCAGGGCAGTGAATCCATCGCATTTCAAGCAGGCTTCAAGGGGAAGGGAATCGGCTCATCTGCGGACACCGGGGTATTTTATCGGCCCGCAGGAGATGCGCTCGGATTGCTCGTAAGGGAATCAGCGAATCCGCCCGGCACTTCATCCAGCGTGCGATGGAAAAAGTTCGTCTCGCTCGCACTGCCAGACGGAAATACCGGCCCGCTTTTCCACGCGACCATCTCCGGAAGCGGAGTAAATGCAGGCAACGACGCGGGTGTTTGGGCGATGGATTCGGACGGGGAAATCCGACTGCTTTTCCGCGAGGGCGATATGATTGATAGCAGGAAGCTGAAGAGCTTCACTGTGCTCAACGCAATCACCGGAAGTCGCGGAGTCACCCGCTCATTCAATAACGTCGCCGAAGTCGTCTGGCGGGCGACTTTTACGGATAGAACGACGGCTGTGATCGTTACCAGCGTGCCTTGAGTGCGGAGAGGCTGGGACGCGCTGTGTCACTCTCTTACTCGCCCGAAAGCCGCTGGAGCCGTGCAAGGGCGGTGGGGTGGTCTGCCGTGGTTTGCAGAAGACGGTTGCGGACGATTTCTGGCGAGGCTAGGCGGTGGCGGAAGAGGGCGGCGAGGTATTCGAGGTCTTTTTACCGCCCGGCAAAGAGCTTGCTTACTGCGAGGTCGTGGACTTCGAGGCACCAGCCGGTCGCACCGCGTGTGTTGGCATTGCAGATGGGTACGAGCCTTTCGCGCCAGCCAGCGGGGAGGATGGCGGTGGTTTCATCCACGCCGTGCGCGTAGTAGCCGAATGTTTCGTGGAAAATGGAACGTTCGCCGATAGCTCCATCAATGAGGATAGAGTCTTCTGGGCGGTCGCGGGGAAAGACATCCGCTTCCATTGAGACGAGCAATTCATCCGGCGCATCCGCGAATGTGCCGAGTAGCGCCTGACTTCCAATAATTACGATATCCGTGGTGTCCGCATTGCCCGCCGAGGCGCGGATGATGTGCTCAAGCTGCGTGCGATTCACGGTCTTGGAATTGGCGGATAATGGCGAGGCGTTCTTGTGCGGTGAGGATGCCGCAGAATGGGCTGGATTGGCGCAGCCTAGTGGCGCGTTCGTCGTCGGAAGTTAGAAATGCGAGCAGATCATCGAACGGAGCATCAAGCAGCGCCTGCCATTCCAATAGTGCGGGTCGCGCAGCGGCAGAACACGTTTGCAGCCAGCGCTGGAGGTTGCCGTACGCCTTATCTACGAGCGACGGTTCGCGGCGCAGTTTAGCGGCGATGAGCCGGTCAAAACCGAGGCTGCGTTCGTCAATGTGGCGATGGTCTTTCATATTGATTGGCGAGTTGCACACTAACTCTGGGAACCGCTCGGCGGCAAGCTGCTACTCTTCCTTCATCTGCTCATTCCTCGCCTTTGCTGGCGCTGGTTCTGCGCTGAAATCGCCTTCCACCACGTTTGCCGATGACGGCGCGAGCAATGCGATGCATTCCAGCTTCCAACGCTGCACAGCGGCGGCGGTAAGCACGGAGAGCGGCAGCGCGTCCACCTTGGCAACCCAAGCGTCGCGCCCGCCTGCGCGGTAGTCGAATCGCGAAAGCAGAACCACGCGGCGCTTGCGGTCCCGCTTCGGCGTCCCGTCTTCGCTCAATGCGGGCTGGTCGCCGATGTCCTGAATCTCTGCGGTGATCTGGCGGAGACATTGCGAGTAGTTCGTGAAAGTCGCCGGTCGTAGCTCTGCGGTTTGCTTCACCGCGTTCATCCATTCTCCAAGCGTCGCGGGTTTCGGCTGCTTCGGCGCTGCTTCGGGCTTGTGCTCGGAAAGGGCGGCATTCCAGCCCGCGCCCTTTACCGTGCGGTAAATCCGCAAGGCGAGGATTGCCGCCGCTTCCGCGTTTGGAGTGCCAAGGTTGAAGGTTTCGCGCTTGCCATCGCACTCGATTCTCGCGCACCAATCCGCCGTCTCTTCGCGTATGAAAAAGCACACTCACTCAAATGGAACTGTGGTGGATTTTGCATCCCTCATCGCATGGTATATCGCTCAGTGCGACGGAGAGTGGGAGCACCGTTACGGTATCAAACTGCAGACGCTGGACAATCCCGGCTGGCTTCTCAACATCGCTCTCATTCATACCGACTTGCAAGGATGCGCGATGCAGGAGATTTCAGAGGGATGCAGCCCGCTTGGCCATCCCGTTTCCCTACGATGGATTGCATGCACAGTGAAAGAGAATGTCTTCCGTGGAGCATGCGATCCCACACAGGTTGCACGACTGTTTTCTGTCTTCGATGAGTTTCGCATGAAGGGTTGCTTTCTCGGCTCCAAAACGATCGATTTTCCAGACAAATGAGTGCCAAAAACAACGTCCAGGAAATCGATTTAGCGACGCCAGCGGAAGCGCGGGAGATTCGTTTGAATCAGCCCAAGCGCACTTACGCGCAAGCAATGGCGCAAGTGGATGCGCTACGAGCGGCAAGGCTGAAAGCCTCCAGTGAGCAGAGTTGATGGAGTGGCTGAAAGGGAAGGCAAATCCATATTTCGTGAGGGCTTTCGTGAACCGCGTTTGGGCGGGCTATTTTCACCGCGGCATCGTGGAGCCTGCGGATGATTTGAATCTCGACAATGCGCGAGTGAACGCAGAGTTGCTCGACTATCTCACCGACGGCTTTGTCGCGAAGGGCTACGACATGCGCTGGCTGCATCGTGAAATTCTGAACAGCGACACGTATCAAAGGTGCTGGAGCACGAACGCGACGAACAAGCACGACGGCAAGAATTTCTCCCATGCCGTCATCCGTCGCCTGCCTGCGGAAACGGCCATGGCCGCGATCATGATGGCGACCGCGAACAGCGGGCGTGTTGCGACATTTGCATCCGATATCGGCGACCGGAATATCGGTCCCGCAGGAATTCAGGCGCCGTCCGGCGGCGGTGGAAAACAGGCGGAGGGATACGCGCTCGCGATATTCGGAAAGCCGCCGCGCGAGACGAATTGCGACTGCGAGCGGGTGACGGACCCGACGCTGCTCCAGACGATTTACACGCGCAACGACCAGAGCATCCTGCGCCGGATAGATGAAGGGGGCGGCTGGATCGGCGAATTAAAGGCGGCCTCGAAGCTTGGCCCGCCGAATGCCGACGCAGCAATCCGCGAAGTCTTTCTTCGCACAGTGAGCCGTCCTCCGACCTCCGCCGAGTTTGCTCAAGCGCAAGCGGACATCGCGGCTGCAAAAACTCCGCTCGACGGAATTCGCGATCTCCGTTGGGCGAAGCTCAATACCCGGGAATTCCTCGTGAATCGGTAGGCTATTCGACAGTCCAACCCTCGCCCGCACGCATCACGCGGTGGGCGACGCCGAGCTCCTCGCACGCGGGGATAAACGAATCGCGCGGGTCCGCAGTGTTGAACTCAAACATCTCGAAATGATGCGGCACGGCCCATCGCGCTCCGATGTCTGCGGCGAGTTGTGCGGCTTCGCGTCCGTCGAGGTTTCCCGCGACACGGCGTTCGGGGCGGTTGCCGTTGATGGGGAGAAATGCGACATCAATTGCGCATTCCGCGAGCGTCTCCGCGAGGCCGGGATATCGAAGCGTGTCGCCGCTGTGGTAGATCGTCCACGTCCCCCGCCGCACGATGAATCCCAAAAAATGGTGACGGCCTGCTTCGTCCGTTTGGAATTCGTTATGCGCAGCCGCGATGCCAGTGAGCTGCCAGCCGTTCACCACTACGGTGCGGCCGTCGTCGAGCCCGACGGGCCAGCCGGGCTCGCAGTCGAGTCGTTCCGCGACGAAGGTGCGGTTGGCCTCGGGAATGACAAACTGCGCTGCCGGATTTGCTGCAAAAATCGGAAGTAGCGTCCCGGCATCGAGATGGTCGGTGTGGTTGTGTGACGAAGTCACCACCGCGATTTCGCGCAAATCGCCGGGCGTGAGAACTTGCTCGGTCATCCGCGTGTGCGGCTTGTCGGTCGCGGCGTATTTGCGGGTAAGCGAGTCGGAGAGATACGGGTCGAGTAATAGCAGCGAGCCGCCGTGCCGGAGCAGGAAGCCGCTTTGCCCGAGCCACCAGATGCGGAGCTGATCACCGTCCGTCGGTCGGGCGATGTCAGCGAGAAGCGCGTCGTCCTTTTGAAAAGCCGGGATCACCGGATGAACCCAAAGTGCGAGCCTTTATCCCGCCTGAACGGCCAGAACACGAGGAAGCCCGTGCCGCACATATTCTCCTCCGGTACGGGGCCGAAGTAGCGTCCGTCCTTGCTGAAGTAGCTGTTGTCGCCCATCGGGAAGTAGGACTTCGGCGGCACCGTATATTTCCGTTCCGGATCGCACAAATTGTAGGGCTGT
>JAYSTZ010000130.1:0-4455 GCA_043719365.1 Verrucomicrobiaceae bacterium
TCGTAGCAATACACACCCGCCGATGCGAAGCTGACGACCACGCGCTCGCCATCCGTGGCGGGCGAACCGGAGCAATGCGGGTTGGTGTCGTGAGTCGGCTCCGCGTCGGTAAATGTGATGCCGCTCGTCCAAAGCAGCGCACCCGTTTTGGCATCGAAGCAACGCAGTTCGCGCCGGTTTTCCTTGGCGATGGATTGTGTGATGAAAACCTTCCCGCCCCAAACGACGGGAGTGGAGTTACCGCGATCGGGAAGCTCGACGGACCATGCGATGTTCTTTTTCTCCGGCACGCTCCAAGTCACCGGCAGCCCGGTTTCATCGCAAGTGCCGTCGTGGTGGGGCCCGCGCCACGCAGGCCAGTTGGCGGCATCGGCGTCGAGCGCAAGGAGCAGGAAGGAGAATGCGAAGAGCTTCATAGCGATGCGGAGATGCCATGAACGGCGCAGGAACACCAGCCTTCGCTGGGGCGTGCGGTTTATCCATTCTGTAAGAATCAAAGAAACTACGAAGGGCGCAAAGGACGCGAAGAAGCGAAAGGTCGCTGCCTCTCGCTTCAGACCTTCGCGCCCTTCGCGCCCTTCGTGGTCGCCACTTCTTGGTCGGTGAATTATTGAAAGGAGGTGTTACTCCCGCGCAAACGAGGGCTCCGAGGCGCGGAGAATGAGCGTGGCGACGATGGCGTAGCCCGCTGCGCAGACGAGCAGCGCGGTCCGCATTCCCGCCCAGGTTTCGAGCGATGCGGTGATGATCCCGGAGAACGGAATTACTGCGACGAAGGCCATCGCGGCGACGGAAGAGACGCGTCCGCGAATCTCGTCCGGCGCGCGCTCCTGAACGACTTGATTTGCGATTCCGAAGATGAAGTTCAGCCCAAACGTGAGAAGGCTGACGCTGATCGCCGCGATGACGAAACCGCGCGCTGATGCGAGACCGGCCATTGCAAATACGGAGATGAGTGCGCCGACGCGAAGCACGGTGAGGCGATGCGTGGTCGGCACGGCGAGGATGACCATGGATGCGCTGAGCGCGCCGATTCCCGAGAGCGACATGAGCCAGCCCATCTGCCATTCGCGCAGCCCGAGCGTGCGCTCGCCGTACCACGTGAGAAGGATGATGAGGAATGGCGAGCAGAAGAATGTATTCGCCGCCATGATGACGATCATGCGCCGCGTGGGAGCGTCCGCTTTCACGTGATTCCAGCCCTGCGAGAATCCACCGCCGCGCCTCTCCTCCTCGGCGGCGGTGCCCGGCTGGCGCTTGGGCAGACTAAAGAGTACGAGCAATGGACCGAGATAGGAAACTGCATTGGCAAAAAATGCCGTAGCCCGCCCAAAGCTCGCGATGACCATGCCCGCCAGTGCAGGGCCTATGATGCGAGCAGCATGGAAAATAGAGCGATCCATCGCAACAGCCGCGCCGAGTTTTTCGCGGGGAACCAGCTCGGGGAGCATCGCTGAGTAGGCGGGCATCTCGAACGCGGCGGTGATTCCCACCAGCAACGCCATGACGCCGAGGTGCCAGACTTGGAGCGCGCCCTGATGCACAAGCCAGCCCGTCATCGCGGCGACGAGCGCCTGAGCCAAGATCATGACGAAGAGAATGCGGCGCTTGTCGAGGCGGTCCGCAAGCATGCCTCCGAGCGGGCTGAGCAGCGGGATGACAGCCATCATCGCACCGCTGATGAGCGCCTGTTCCACGGAGCTCGAAGCGCGCTTTTCCACCTCGAATTGCTGCGCCTGCGTCTGCATCCACGAACCAACCATCGAGACAAACTCAGCAAGCATGAATCGCCCGAAGAGCCCGTGCCCGAGCACGGATGCGGACTTGCGAAATGTGGAAGGTCGTTCGGACATGAAGCGGCTAGCGGCGGTGGTCCCGAGGCGTTTCTTCGTGGTCGAGGTCCCAGCGATCATCGGTGCGGCGGGCCTGGCTGCGCTGGTCGCGCTTGGAGCGACGCTCGATGGTCATCTGGCGCTTTTTGCGGCTGCGACGGAGTTTTTCGATCTCGTCGTCGAGCTTCAAGAATCCCTCGAAGCGCGCCGCGCTCAGGGTGCCCGCAGCCATCGCCGCGCGGATGGAGCAACCGGCATCCGTGCCGTGTTTGCAATCGTGGTATTTGCACTGCGCAGCGAGGTCGGAGAGGTCGGCAAATTGCGCGCGCAGCGTGGTTTCGTCGGACCACATGTGGACTTCGCGAATGCCGGGATTGTCGATGAGGATGCCGCCGCCGGGAAGCACCATGAGTTCGCGGGCGGTGGTGGTATGACGGCCTTTGCCGGTGACTTCGTTCACCTCATCGGTCCACTGGTATTCGTCGCCGAAAAGATGGTTGATGACGGACGACTTCCCCACGCCGCTGGAGCCAAGGAGCGTCACCGAGACGCCTCGCTTTAAGTAGCGCTTGAGGACCTGGAGGCTGCGCCCTTTTTCCGCGCTGGTGATGTGGACATCGGCGTCCGGGTGGAGCGCGCGAATGGACTCGGCGGCTTCCTGGTTTTGCGCGTCTTCAAAAAGGTCGGACTTATTGACGAGCACAACGGGCTTTGCGCCGCTGCGCCCGATGATGCCGAAGAAGCGCTCCATGCGGCGGAGATTGAGGTCCGCGCCTGCATCGGTGACGACCACGACGACATCGACATTCGCGGCGATGACTTGTTCCTCCGTGCTTTTTCCGGGCAGCTTGCGCGAAAGACAGGTCTGCCGTGGGAGGCGCGCACGGATGACGTTTTCGCTGCCGACTTCCAGCGCCACCCAGTCGCCCACTGCGGGCAAATCGGCGTCAGTTTCGGCATCGTGATAAACTTTGCCGCTCATCACGACTTCGAGTTCCTCGCCATCGTGAAGCAGCGCGCCGTAGGTGATCTTGTTGTCGCGAATGAGGCGGGCCGGGAGCCAGCCAGCTTTGAGGTAAGGAACGAACGCGGCTTCGAAGGCGTCGTTCCACCCGAGATCTTTAAGTGTCATGATGTGCTATTCTCCACCGACGACGTTCAGCGCGGCAGCGATGTAGGCCATGATTTTCGACTGCTCTCCGCCGTCGAGCCCGGCGCGGCGAGACATGCCGCTCACGGTTTTCTCCCAGCCGGAAAAGCCTCGTGAATCGAGCATCTCGAGGTCGTGACATTCGGTGCAGCGGTTGACGTAAAGTTCGCGTCCTTCGTTCAGCGCTTTGTCGCTGCCGCCTTTGGCTTTCGCCATAAATGAAGCATCCACCGGCGGAGACGTGCGCTCTTCATATTGCGCCTGCATCGTCTTGCGAAGCTCCCGAAGCCCGGCGTGGTCGCTGCAAAGGCGAAGCCCATCCTCCAGCGCAGAGAGCGCGTGGATGACACCTTTCGGCCCGCGTGAACGCATGGATTCCGCGGTCTTGTGGAGGTAGTCCGCCTCTTCCATGTCCTTCTTCACTTTCGCTTGGAACGCGACCAATTCAAAGCGCCCCGGTTCCGCTTTCAGCCCCTCGCCAATGAGCGTCGTGGCCTCGATAAGCTTGTGCTGGCCGATGGACTGCCGCGCCCGCGCAACGGAACGCTGCGCCGCTGTGGCGCGAGGTTCCAGCGTAGCACGATCGATCTTGGTAGCGGGAACGCTGACCACATTTGCGCCGAGCACTGCAGCGGCGAGGCGGTCTGCGCCATCATCCACCGCAACGGCGAGCGAGATGCGGCCTGCGCCTTGCAGTTGCGCCGCGGTGTCGCGCAACGTTTGCAGCGTAGCGAAAAAAGACTTCTGCGCCGTAGCCGCACGAGCAGGATCGCCAGCGAGCGAGCGAACCATGTTGCCCGCCGTGAGCGCGCCTTGCACACGGGCCAGCAGCGCAGCGGCGAGTTGCTTTTGCTGTGAGTCAGCGCTCGCCCGCGTGAGGAGGCGGCGCGCATCGTCCCAACGTTGCTCGCGAAGAGCATCGGCGCTTGCCATAATATCCGTCCAGCCGTCCGGCGTGATCGGATCGACGTTTTCCGCAGGAATAGACGGAGCGACCACGGTGCCGTCTTCCTTCATGTAAGCGACAAACACATTCGCGAGGTCTGTCTTTACGACGGTGAATTCCTGACCTTTGGATGCCTGCTGGAATTTCTTACCGTTCAGCATGAGCGTCTCGCCGCGCTTCAGCTTCACAACGTCGCCGCGAGTGAACCCGGCAGCGAAGCACTGAGCCGTGAGAGCGAGAACCGCACAGGAAAAAGAGAGTGTCTTTCTCATGACTATTTCAGCGGGCGCGCGACGAGGATTCCGGCGTGCTTTTTGAACTTACGGAGGTAATCGATCAGACGGGTGTCGATGACCACGCGTCCGTGATTCGACGGCGCACTGGCGTGCATAAAATGAATCTCGCCATCTTTCCGGAGCGCGATTCCGACGTGTGACGTGCCATAGGCATCGCCGTCGTGGCTGATGATGCCGATAATGTCGCCGTTTTGCAGACGGTCTTCGATTTCCGGGACCTGGCTCAGCGGA
>JAYSTZ010000014.1:0-4953 GCA_043719365.1 Verrucomicrobiaceae bacterium
CAGCAGGCTGGCTGGAGAAAGCGGCAGCAGGCTGCCGCAGTCCAAAGCCTTACGGCGCGTGCAAATCCCTTTGATGTCAAATCGGTGCGTGTCCATGGATACGGATTTAAGCCGCAGATGTCGGGTTCCCATGCCAGTCCAGCCATTGTTTGCGTTCATAATCGTAAAGCCGACAGCGTTGGCAAATCTCGATTGCGTCCTGTAGTCGGAAGTGTGTCACAATAACCTCATCGCCGAATCGCGCTTCAATTGCTCGCTGTGCATCACGCAGTCGGTACAGCGGGATTTTTGGGTCAACGTGATGCGCGGTGTGTTCCATAATGTTGCAGAGCAATAGTCCGATCCATTTCGGAAAAACCACATGCACCGTTCCGCTGACTTGAGCTTGATAGAATGACCATTCCTCCTTCGTTTCAAACCACCGCACTTTCGGATGGGTATGGTGAAGTAGGATCACGAGCCCCATCAGCCAGTTCCAAATTGCGTGAGGTAAAACTACACTCACAATAACCACGCTCCACGCGGAACGTCCAAAAGCCGATGCGGATGCAATCGCGATCCCCACTTCTGCAATCACGAACGCAAGAACGAGTGCGCGATCACTCCGCTGAACCCACGGACTCATCCGAGCCAACTCGCCGGGCGTCGGATAAATCAAGTGCCGCCACCATATCTCCTTGGCGTAATACAGACCGAGCCCCGGCAATGTTCGATAGAGCCGCTGCAAAGCCCGCTGGACTGGGGGCAACCGCCGGTAATCCTCAACACTCAGCGGAGTCCATACGTAATCGCGACCTTTCAAATTCGTCCAACAGTGGTGCATCCGGTTATGGCCCAAGTCCCAGCAAGCATACGGGTGCCATGTCGGGAGAAATGCGAGTCGCCCAATAATCTGATTGAGGCCCTTCCAAGGAGTTAATGCACCGTGGCAAGCGTCATGGCCGACCACAAATAAAACGGCCATCGTGAATGCCTTTAGTCCGCAAAAAATCAGTGCAATCCAGACCGAATGGGACGTGAGAGCGCCAAAACAGGCGGACACGTAACAAACGACTGCCGCCGTGCAAACGATGAACGCCCTTATTCCCGAGGAAGCTGTGCTCACCTGCGACATCGCACTTTTGATCGCACGTAAATCAACGTCGGAATCGCTGCGGTGTCCGTCGTTCATAGGCGGACATGCAGAAACAAATTCACGCCTTCCGCCTCTGCGCCAATCGAAACATTCTCGGGGGCCGCGCCAGCCTCCGCCGCCAGCGATTGCAGATGCTCGCGGCTGCGGTGGATGAGCCGCCAGCCGCCGAGAAATTCCATATAGTTTCGCGTCGGGTTGTAGTCGCCAAAATTGCCCACTACGACTTCGCCGCCGGGCTCGGTGAAGCGCAGCAGGCGACGGAGCAGACGCACAAAAAGTCGGTCTTCGAGGTAATCAAAAAGCCCTGCCGACCACACAAGACCGTAAGTGCGCGAGGCCTTGAATGTCAGCGCGTTGCCATGGTGGAAGCGAACCGCGTCGAGGTGAGATGAGCAGAGGGATTTCGCGAACTGAATCGCGTTTGCATCCAAATCCACGCAATCGAACTGCGCCGCAGATGCGCCACTTTTCTCCAACCATTCGCACACATCGCGTGCTGGCCCGCACCCGAGATTGAGGACCGACAGCGCGTGGCCGTCGCGACCACAGCGAGAGCGAAGTAGTTCCTGAAAATACTGCTTCCGATTACGGACGGCTTTCGGCGCGGCTTGGGCGTGGAAAAAGCGGTCCCACCGAGCAAGTCCGGGGTCGGCGCTGATTCGACCGCAGTAAATCCCGTCGATGATTTCAAAATCCCCGTGGTATCCGCGCGGAGCTTCCGCCGCGAAACCTTGCAGCGTGCCGCGAAAGTGCCGCCGAGTCAGTTCGCTCCACATCGCACCGACCGCCTCTGCCGTCTGTCGCCCGGCTTTTACATCTTCCGCAAGCGCATCAATCCAAGCCGTGAACGCAGGGTATTCATCCGGTTCGGGGCCGCCGCGAGCGATGAGTTCCTCGATGAATGCGAGGCGTTCGGGCGGGACTCCCGATGAGATGAGGCTCTCGGGCAGGGATGATTCGTGCAATGTCATAGGTGAATTTCAGCGGCGAGTTTGAAAACTGATGGAGGTATGTCCTATAACGGACATCCCTGCAAGTGAAGACACGCAATAGCGTCGGCGTGTGGGGTTACAGCCGTCAGAAAGATTCGCAAAAGCGTTTGCCGCAGTGCTCAAAAAAGCACGCGAGGATGCCGGGCTTTCTCAAAAGAAGCTGGCCGCTCTTTCTGGCGTCGGGCGGACTGGCATCGTGACGATTGAGGCCGGAGCGCGGCTTCCCTCCATTTGGTTGTGCAAACTGCTGGCCGACGCCCTGAACCTGCCGCTTGGCAGATTAATGGATGAAGTGGACAAGCACTTGAAGCGGTGAGTTTGGGACTATCAGAGCAGTTTTCTCGCGCGCTCGTTGCTTCGCTCAAAGAAGTCCGCGAGGCGCGTGGCATTTCCCAGAGCAAGCTGGCCAAGCTCTCCGGCGTAAGTCGCCCGATGATCAATCACCTCGAAAGCGGCATTCGCAATCCGACGATCATCGTGTTTCACGCGCTCGCGACCGCTCTGAATATCGATTTAGCAAAGCTGATCGCGAAGGTTTCCAAAGCGCATCAGTGAATTGAGGGGGAAAGCTCCCAATTTTGAAGCTCACGGAGGGCGCGTTTCCCGCGCTGCCGGTCGCGGCTTCACGGGCGGTTCGGCTCGGGCAGGTGGTGGCGACGATTGGGTTTCCGAATGTCGGGATTCAGGGGTTCAGCCCGAAAGTCACGAAGGGCGAAATCAGCAGCTTGAGCGGGGTTGGCGATGATCCGCGTGCGTGGCAAATCAGCGTGCCCGTGCAGCCGGGTAACTCGGGCGGTGCGCTTTTGGATGAAGCGGGGAACGTGGTGGGCGTGGTGGTGAGCAAGCTCGGGCTCAAGGCGATGAAGGCAACGGGCGACATCCCGCAGAACGTGAATTACGCCGTGAAAAGCACGTATGCGCTGGCATTGCTGGAGCCGTATCTCGGGCTCGATGCGCCCGCGCCAAACAACCGAGCGGCAAAGCAGTCCTTCGAGGATATGGTGGCAAAGGCGCAGAAGTCGGTCGTGCTGATTCTCGTTTATTGACGGGCTTGTGGCGGCCACTTGGTCGCTTGACAGTTTCCATGATTCACCGATGCTTTGCCCATGCCTGCGACACTTGACATCCTTGAAGCGAAACGAGCGGAGACTTATGCGGAATTGACTGGAAGCAGTCACGACTGCGGTGCTGTAAATGCGGTAGTCGGCTGGCTGGAGGGGCAGATGACGGGTATTTACCGTTTTGCCATTGATGAATCCAAAGGGGATAGAACGGTGCGCGAGGTGTTCGAGCTTTGGGATAAGATGGTGTCGATTTGCGACTTTTTTATCGAGCATGTGAGGGTGATTGGTCAGGGTTCGCCTTGCCCGGTGTCCTATGATGGGTTGCTCGATTTGCGGCTGGCCTGCGACGAAAAACGCGAGTTTCACCGTTGCTGCCAATAGGTTGTGGAGATTCCCGAAGACGTCATTGCCACGGCTGCGAAACACTACGCGATTTTTGCGTTCGATGAAGGCACGAAAGACGAAATCCGTTCGGCAAAGTTGAGTTTCAACGAGATCACCAATGAAACGTATTTGACGCTCACGAAGTCGGCGCTGATGGGTGGATTCCACCGGCCCACGATGGGAGAGTTTCGGGAGAAATTCATCGCCCAATGCAGGAAGTATCTGAAAAGCAAAGGGCTCGATTGAGTCGCCATGAAACTTCCGATGCACACAACGTCATTGCCCGTGAAGGGCACGGAAGCACGCCGGGTGCTGCGCTTGCTCGATACGGGTCGGGCGGTGACGAATCCGCGTGCGAAGGCGTTTGCTGCGGAGATTGTCGCGGACCTCAAAGGCGCGGCGCGTAGCACTCGCAAGCGCGGGAAATGAGTAGCGGCGGGGTTTCCGTCGAAAAGCTCGATCCGCTCTCGCCGCCGGATGCAACCGGGTTTCGCCCGAAGCGCCCTGAGTTTTCGACCTACTGGAAGCGCAGGCGCATTTTGCGCGAAAGCGGCGGGAATGTGGGGCGTTGTTGGTTTGGGCGCAAGGACGACGGCAGACTTGCGGGTTACATCACACTGCTGGCGGATCGGGTCGCGTTTGAGCATCCGCTTTTGAAGGATGAGGGCATGAAGTATCGCACTTTTCCCGCAGTGAAGATCGGTCTGCTCGCCGTAGATGAACGGGAAAAGGGAATGGGCTCCGCGTTGGTGCGCTGGGCGTTTGGCTACATCGTCGGCGAGATTTGCCCGCGTCTCGGAGTGCGGTTTGTGACGGTGGATGCGCTCTACGATCCGGATTCGGATTACGACACGGCAGGCTTTTACTCGCGGTTCGGATTCACCTTCGCCGATGGTGAAGGGCGGCGCGTGGAAGGGCGGCCGTTTCGAGCGATGTATTTTGACCTCAAGCCGATTCTCGATGCGCTGACGGCTCGGGAAGGAAAGCGAGAGTAGGGCCGCTGAAAAGCGGAGCGGGGCGTTGATTGCACGTTGAAAGATGCCTGCGAGGATCAAGGGGTGAAACCGCAAATCCCATCATCTAACCCCTCTCGTTTCTACGATGATTTCGCCAACTTTTCCCCTGAGTTTTCCGCCCTCCCGAAATCCGGCGCACAGATTCCCGAGAAAGCGTGAACGCGAGGCGAAAATGAGCGGGCTCAAGCGGTTCATACAGGCTCGGACGAGTCGGGAAACATGGGGACGTGTTTGCACCATTGTCTGAACTCACACGTTTTCGGGTACCCGAAAACCCCCGCAACCCTGATGAATAAAGGGAGGAGAGGCGGGAGCGGGAATCGAACCCGCGGATAGGGGTTTTGCAGACCCCGGCCTTACCA
>JAYSTZ010000131.1:0-4453 GCA_043719365.1 Verrucomicrobiaceae bacterium
GGCCGGGGTGGGCGGTTTTAGGTCATGCCTTTATTGGAAGGCCGAAGCCCGTCCCAGGTCTCCACCGTAACCTACGAGGGAACGGGATAATCGCCGAGACGGCAAAGGCGGGACAATACTTTATGCGGCGCGCTGGTCATTCAACGATCAGCGCGCCGTTGTTTTTTGCAGCTATTTCATCTGCCACTTTTTCCGGAGGAGCCATTCAACGCTCCCGACCAAAAGCACGAGCAGGAAAAACAGCGGAGAGGCCCATAGTTCGCCATCAATGGTCGTGGAGATTCGTTCCGCCTTCGAGGACACTGCGGCGGGGAGTTGCCAGAGATTTTCTTCGCGGAAAAATGCGCCACCGCTGGCCTCTGCCATTGCGCGCAGAGTTGCTTCATTCATGGCCGTTTCGCCGCTCTCGTAGTGTGGCTCGGTGATGCTGAGTTCCAGCGCCGTCGCTGCGTCGCGGTCGGAAGAGAAACGGGTCGTCCCGGAAGCCGATGCGACGAATTCCGTGCGATACGTCCCCGGTTGATCCGGCACGGCGCGCAAGGCTACGGGCTGCTTTGTTCCATTCTCCAAAGTGATGGTCGCGCCCACGGTTGCATCGCGCACCGGAGTGAAATCGGAATGATACAATCGTCCGGAAACACTCACGCGCTCGCCGACGTTGTATCGCTGTTTGTCTGCCGAAAGCTGGGTGAGTTTCGAGCCGCTCAGCAGGTGATGGAGCCCGAGTTGCTGGGCGATTTGAGCCCACAAAATCGTGTGGAATCGCTCGCTCGTATTGCGACGCCAGCGCCACGTGTTGTCGGTGCCCATCCACATCACGCGCCCCAGACCGAACTGATGCTCGGCGGCGATGACCAGCTTGCCGTGGCGGTTCGCGTGGGCGTTGTCGGAATCCACGAGCAACACTTGCGCGGCGGGCTTGGCGCGAAGAACCGGCGCAATCCAGAACAGCTTCCCAAATTGACGCCATGCCGCTGCGGCCTCTTCTGCGTTGTCGCTGAGTTTCAGCATCGGATGCGCCCGACCCTGAGGAGTCAGTTCCACACTCGTTCCTGCATTCCCCGCAAGCGGCGTGGCGGTCGGATCGAGCTCTACTGGCAGGAGTTTTTCAAACACCGTCCCGGTGAAAGCGGACGGCGAAAACCGAGGCCCGGCCACGAACAAAACGCAGCCGCCGAAGCGCTGCACGAATTCCTCCAGCGCCACTGTTTGCGCCGCTGAAAACCGGGAAGGTGAAACATCGCCGAGGATCAGTAAGTCGAATTTAAAGAGCTCTTCTTTGGTCTCCGGAATCTGCGGGAGGAACGGCGAGTCCTGCCCCTCGGCGATGCTCGGGTCGCCTTCGAGCAGCACTGTTTTCAAAGTGAGGCGACGGTCGCGCATCAGCGTGCTTTGCAGATACCGGTATTCCCAACGCGGAGCCGTTTCCAAGTAGAGGATTTTCACCTTCGAATCCACTACGCGAATGCGCTGCGCCACGGCGTTGTTGTCCTGCGAAGCCTCGTCATTTCTAGGCGCAATCGCGGCCCGCAGTTCGAATGCGCCGACCTCCTTGGGCGAAAACGGGACACTCACCACCGCATCGTCGTCATCGCCGAAGGTCACGTCTTTTTCCGCGACTACCTCGCCCTCGCCGCCCTCGGGCAGCTTCACGAGACGCATCACCACTTTGCCACTCTCGCCGCGCAGTCCCTGACCCCGGACGCGCACCGTGACTGGAAGGGCATCATTTACGAACGCGACTTCCTGCGTCGTCAAATTGCTCACAATCACATCGCGCGGCGTCGTGATGCCCACTCCATAAATGAAGAGCGGCACGCCTTCGGAACGCGCCATCTGCGCGGCCTCCAGCGGCGACGCACCGAAGTTGCTCGCACCGTCTGTCACCAAAAAAATCCCGGCAAGCGCCTGTCCGCGGGTCCGATTCAGAAGCTCGCGCAACGAATCACCCAGAGCGGTTGCCTTGGCGTCCGGCTGTAGTTTATCGAGCCATGCGGCGGGGCGCTCCGGCGAGGATTCCATCGTCACTTCCCCCAGTTTCTGCCCAAACGTGAACGCCGAAATATCGAGCTCCCGCCGGAGCGAAGACCAAAGCTCCAGCTTGGGCCGATTCAGCATTTCGCGCATCACTTCGACTCGGGGAATCGGCTTTATGGCCGCCGCCGGCTGTTCGAGTCCTTTTTTGAGATCGAGCAAACCCGTCGCGATCCCCGCGCGCTTCACATCTGCCGCATCCACGCGCGCATCCACGATCTTCATGCTCGCGGTGGCATCCACCAAAGTCAGCAGCGTGCGCCGGACCGCCGTATCGACCGTGAATGCCAGCACCGGGCGCAACAGCAGCAAAAGCAGGAGGGCAAAAAGAACCACCCGTAGCCCGGTAAGCGTGCGCCGCTTTACAGGCGACAAAATCGCCCGCGCGTCCCGCCAGTAAGAAGCCCATGCCAGCACTGCGAGCACAAGAGCGAGGCATACGGCCCAGCCAAGCCACGCACCATTGCGCAGCGCAAAATCCACGTTCGAAACGCGCGAGGCAGCATCGACCTTGAGGCCGCACAGCTTGAGAAGGAAAGCCGTCACCGGGACAAAATGGAACGAGCGGACTTGGACGATACGACCGTTCGTGACATGAGCCAGCGTTCGACCGCGGTTCGTTTTACTTCCATCTTTCCTTCGCAATTCATCGCCGCGCACAATGCCGCCTGTGCCGGGTGTGTCAATTATCCCGGAACCTTGATGGAACTCTTTTTTCCTGAACTTGCGCTTCCAGCCGCGTGCGATGCACGTTTTACTCAATCTATGACACAGCCAGCTAACTTCACCGACCGCGTTTTTCCCGCATTCAGTCTCACGAGACTCCTACGCACCGTCTTTGCTCCGAAAGGCGGAGAGCGGGTGTGCATCTTGATCGACCTTGATGATCCGCGCGGAATCAAAGGAATGAGCTTCCTTGAGAATCCGGATCTCAATGTGCAGCGCAACGCGCACGATGTTTTTTATAAAGGCCTACAGAACGGAGCGGCGGCAGAACTCGGACTCACAGGCGGCGAGATTTTCGCGTATGAAGTCACCGGCGGCAGCAACCTCGATATGCCGGACCAAGCGTTTGCCCCGGACGGCACGGATCTGAGCCTGTCGAAGGATATCTATCCAAACTACGACATCATTCTTTGTATCTCGACCTACTCGGCTACAGCGCCGCTCACCGCGTTTGCAAAGCAATACGGCTTCCGGGGAGCCACGATGCATGGGATGAACAAGATCATCCTCTCCAGTGGTCTTGCTGTGGACTATGATGAAGTCAGCGCCGAAGCCGAGAAGCTCCGCCTCGGAATGACCAATGCCGACTGGATCGAAATCGACCACGAATTCAACGGTGAGCGCTCCACGCTCCACGTCGAACTGGGCAGTCAGGATGCGCAAAAATCGCACGGTCTCTGCCGTGGTGGCCCCGATGTCGCGAATCTTCCTGCCGGTGAAATCTATTACGTCCCGACCGGCGTCGAGGGCACGTTCCCGATGCGCTATGACGACGGAACAATCGGACGTCAGTACGTCACAGCCGGCCGCGTCTTCCGTACGGAACTGTTGCGCGGAAATCCCGAGACGATCGAGGAGCACAACGAGAAACTGAAGAGCGACCCGGTCACCGGTGAACTCGGCGAACTTGGCTTCGGCACGCAGCGTTTGCCCGTGAGCGGCAAGGATATTCAGGACGAAAAAATCCTCGGCACCATGCATGTGGCCACCGGGCGCAGCGACCATCTCGGCGGCAAGCTGACGCCGGACCGTTTTGCAAATCGCAAGAACGCCACGCACGACGATATACTTTTTTCGCCGACCAAAACGCCGGATATCCGCGTCCCGCAGGTGCGGATGCATCGCAACGGCGAGACGGTCGTTTTGATCGAGAATTACACTCCGGCGGCCTACATGCGCGCATTGCTCGAAGCGTAGAATTCTCTCGCCGTGGTCTTTTTTCCCCGCGAGAAACGAACGCATGACAGTCGAAGCGCGCATCACACCGGTCTGGAAAAAACAGAAACTCCTTCTCGCAATCCTCCTGATTGGATTTGGCGCATGGTTTGCGTTTGATGGCGCAATCGGGTGGCCCAAGAGCAACGAGCGCTGGCGCGAGCACGAGCGGCTGAAGAGCCAAGAGGGAAAATGGGAAGAAATCGCGAAGGAGAAAGGTTGGAGCGCCGAACCGCCACACCGGCTCTATGAGTACAAAGACATTCTCGGCCAATATGTCATCGGCGGGCTTTGCGCGACGCTTGGCCTTGCTACGCTCATCTATTGGCTCAGTCAGGTCTCGCGCACGCTGCGCATGGATGACGAAGCGGTTTTCACAGCCAGCGGAGTGCGTGTGCCCTTTTTATCCGTCGTCGGTGTGGGGAAGAAACTGTGGGAGTCCAAAGGCATCGCAAAAGTCCGCTACACGCTCGACGGA
>JAYSTZ010000132.1:0-4447 GCA_043719365.1 Verrucomicrobiaceae bacterium
TTGTCGCTTTCGCCGCATCCGCTCCATCGGCATCGGAGCCGCTCCCGCCGGGGCTTGCCTTTCTCCAGGAACGGGTGAGCAAAGACCCCGATGATTTCATCGCGCAGGCCCAACTCGCCGAACGCTGCCTGACCCAGCTCCGCGATACAGGCCAGATGAAGTGGCTGCCTCTCGCCGAGGCCGCATCGGTGCAGGCGATGCGCGGCATCACTCCTGAAAACAACACAGTCGGCATCCTCGCGCAAGGTCGCGTCGCCCTTGCCGCGCACCGCTTTGTCGCGGCCCGCGACGCAGCGCAACTCTTTCGCAAACTGCGCCCGGAGAAAGCTGCGGGGCTTTATTTACTTTTCGACGCGCAGTTTGAGCTTGGCGACTACAGCGCCGCAGAGGCGGCGTTGAACGAGCTGGAGAACTTTGAATCCGGCAGCATCACCGTTCACTCGCGTCGCGCCCGACTCGCATCGGTTCACGGGCAAGACACCGGCGCGTCAACCACGGCATTACTGGAAGCTGCCAGCGAACTATCACCTGCCCAACCCACGGTGCTCGCCTGGGCACTCGTGCAATTTGGCGAGCGCAAATTTCGAAGCGGAGATTTCGACGAAGCGGAAAAAGCATACGCCGAAGCACTCGTGCAACGTCCCGGCGATTGGAGCGCCACCGAACACCTCGCCGAACTTCGCGCCGCCCAAGGCCGCACCGACGAAGCACTCGCGCTCCTGGACGCCGCTATCGCCGCCACCGAGAGCCGCCCGGAACTGCTCCAGGCCGCCGGAGACGTCGCCCTCGCAGCGAGCCGCGAGGAACTCGCCCGCACCTTTCACGACCGTGCGCTGGCTGCATATCAGGCTTCCATGGATCGCGGAGAAGTCCTCTATCTGCATCACCTCGCCGGTTTTTACTGCGACTCGCGGGCAAACTACGGAGAAGCGGTGAAGCTCGCGCGAAAAGACTACGCTGACCGCAAAAGCCTCGGAGCGTGCGAAGCACTCGCATGGGCGCTGTCCCTCGCGGGAGAACACGACGAAGCAGCAAAATACTCGGACCTCGCCGTAGCGACCGGCACCCGCGATGCGCACATTCTTTACCGCGCCGGGATGATAGTCATGTCGCAGGGGCAGGTCGCAAAAGGTCGCGAACTCATCCGCCGCGCCGGCGTGGAAAATCCGCGTCACCAAGTGGTTCACTTCCATCGATGAAACACAGGATTCGCCAATGGTTGGCCGTCGCTTGCTTCGTCCTCCTGCGCATCGCTGCATCGGCGCATCCGGTCGCGCAGGGCAGCATGGAGATTACGCTCAAGCCCGACCACATCACCGTCAACGTGCGCGTCTCCAACGAAGCCGTCTTCGTCGCCACCGCACACTCGACCGAAGAACCGCCCGCCGACTTCGCTGCAACGTGCATCGCACACGGTCGCTACTTGCTCGGACATCTCACGTTCGCCGCCGAAGGAATCCCGCTGACGGGTCGTGTGGAGACGGTCATCATGCCTGAGGACCGCAGCGCCAAAGGTTTCGCGCGCTACGAACTTCGCTACGATTTCACTAATGTCCCGAGAGAGATTCGCGCAGCGCAAAACCTCCTCAATGAAATCGCCTTCGCGCCCGGCAACCCGTGGGAATCGACGTTCGTCGTCTCCACCCAGCCGCCGGGCCTCATCGCCGACGGCATCACGCTTTTCACGCACAAAACTCCGATCGTGATCTTGCCCGCAGCGGTCGCGACTGCGGCGAACACTCCTTCAACCGCAACGATCTTTCGCGAATACCTCGCCCACGGATTCCACCACATTCTCGAAGGCTGGGATCATCTCCTTTTCATCACCGCACTCGTCCTCGCAGCCACTCGTTGGCGCGAACTCATTGTCATCGTTTCCGTTTTCACCATCGCACACACCATCACTTTAGTGCTTTCGGTCTGCGACATCGTCCGACTCTCCTCACGAATCGTCGAACCGATGATCGCGGCAAGCATTGTCGTTATCGCGCTGCAAAATGCGCTGCGCCCGACTCCCGCACGCGGTGGGTTGCGCGTGGCTTTGGCTTTTGGATTCGGCCTTTTCCACGGTCTTGGTTTTGCGGGAGGACTGCTCGACGCCATGCAGGATCTCCCCGGTCTCCCGCTCGGCGCAGCGCTCGGTGGATTCAGCATCGGCGTTGAACTTGGTCACCAAATCGTCGTGCTCCCCATTTTCGGCGCGCTTTTCCTAATGCGCGAAGGGCTGGTGGACCCGGCGGCCCGCGAGCGATTTAGCCTGCGAGTCCTCCGAGGCGGCTCCGCATTCATAGCACTCGCCGGGATGTTCTACTTCGTCGCCGCAGTGCGCGGCTCGTGACCTATGGCGAAACGACTTTGAGCCGCATGTAAAGTTGCGCGCCCGTTGTCGGGATGTAGGCGCGGACAGTGCGCGTCGTGCCGTCGTCGGTGAGGATTTGCTGGCTGATTCCGGCAGTTGACCAATTTCCCCCGCTCAGGGACTCGCTCCACTCGACGCTATAGACAAGGTCTGTTGCGATGGTCGGGCGGGTGTAAGTGAAGACGAGATTTCCGCCTTCCCGGCTCACGCTGTATGGTGCTACGTTGGATTGCGTGGGATTTGTGCGGAGGGCGTATTCGAGCAGATTGTTGAAACCATCGCCTTCGGGGTTGGCCGTTCTGGTGGCGTTGACTCCGGTCAACGTCGGATGCGAGGTAAGCCAATGCGCGAACGATGCGGTGGCGACTGTGGAATACGTGACGCTCAGGCTCGCAGGCGAGCCACCGACCTTATCGAACGAATCCGCAGCACGGTGTCCGGTTCCCTCGACGAGGAAAGCAATTGCATTGCCACTGGTCCAGCCGGGACGGGAGATGATTTCCTGCACGATGGCGGCAAGGTTTGGTGTGCGCTGCGCCACCGTCACATCGCCGACTGCCGTCCAGGCAGTCGGTTGCCAGAGAACGCTCATATTGGTGAATGGGCGACCGCTTAAATTGCCCGCAGCGCTCGTGAAAGTGGGCGCGCTGTCTGCGGCATCGGCGGTAATGTCGAGTGTCGTCGCTTCGCTGTGAATCTGGTCGGCCTTAAACTGAATCGTGGCGCTGGTGATGAGTGCGCCGGGCGGGATCGCGAGACCGGTGAAACGAAGTCCCACCATTTGATCCCCGGCTCCGCCAGCGGAATCGTTGACGAGGTCGAGACTGGTGCTAGCGAGGTTCATCGTTCCGGTTGCCGATTCCTCGGCGTCATCGGCGCTCGAAGCGATGCTGCCACTGGCGTTGATGGCCCAATCGGGCGCAGCGGTGAGCTCCAGAGCGAGGCAGAGATCGGAGCTGTTCGTCGCATTACTGCGGACGGAAACCGCGAGAGTGTGGGTGCCGGGAGTCAGAAATGAGAGGGCGGAATTGACAACAGCGTTGCCACCGCTCACAGCTCCAGCGACCCCGAGATCCACGGTGCGGAGGAATGCCTCGGAGTTGGTGGAATTGGCGGCGTTCTGGGAGTAAATATCCGTGGCTCCGGCAGGCATGTTCACGGTGCAGAGCAACGCTCCATCGAGATAAATGAAGCCGCCATCGTCCATGAGATAACGCAACTGCACGTTCGTGAGACCGCCGAACGGAACGGTAAACGTGGTCCGGAAGTAGGCGGTGCGCCGGTTGCCGGAAAGAGGCTGGGTGAGAGTCTTCCCAAATGCTGTAAACTCCGCGCCGCCAGCCGTGAAGTAATCCATGACGTCATAGCCTATTGGCCCGGACCCGCTGCCGCTGTCGAACGTTGTAGTCACCGCGGTGTTGCCGGACACAGCCGGCACAGCGCCAAACATCGGGCCGGTGTAGGTGGCGATGAATGTGCTCTCACTCGCGAACCACGCTGTGGCGAAGTTCCCGGGCGAAGCGACGAGCGCTCCCATTGGATGGTAGTATTTCCACGTCTGATTCCATGGCACGACGGTCTGACGCGGGCCGCTTGTGGAACCGACAGCGGCGACCGTGAATGTGAACGGATTACTGCCGGGGGCGTCGGAAGGGATGGTGATAATCCCGCTGAAAGGGCCGGCCAATGGACTGAACCGAACCGTCAACGTCGTGCTCCCGCCCGGAGCAACGCTCGCAGCATAACCCGGAAGAATCGTGAAGCGCGGCGAGTTGCTGACAATTGTGGCGAGATTGAGAGCCGAGCTTCCGCTATTCACGATCACGAACGGCATATCGAGCGGGCCTAAAACGGAGCTGCGTACGCCAAAGTCTGTTCCATCTGCGGTCGCAGGAGTGGTGTCTCCATTCACGATGGCAACATTTCCCGATGTCCCACCGAGAACCGCGATGCCGGATGAAGTCGGTCCATTCTCGGCGGAGAGTTCCAGGGCGAGGACCGCGTCTGTGCTGGTCGCGCTATTGCTTCGAACCGAAACCGCGAGCGTGTGCGTTCCTGGACTGAGTAATGTCAGCGACTTGACGATCA
>JAYSTZ010000133.1:0-1946 GCA_043719365.1 Verrucomicrobiaceae bacterium
GAGCGTGTTGAAGACGCTCTTTTCCAAAATCCCCTTCGGCACTTTCAGCCGCTTGCCCGCTGCTGACGATGAACCCTCGCCGATTTTCTGACCGTTTAAATACACCGCATACGGCCCCGACAGCTCGCCCAGCGTGAGCACCATTGAGTCCCGCCAAAGGTCCTTTTCCTGCGGGGTGACGAGATTATCGGGCACACGGATGTGGCATTTCAGCCACGTCTCGGCATGGAGCGGAAGGGCGGTAAGTGCTAGGAAGGACAGAAGTTGAAGCGTGCGCATGCTGCCTTGTTCAACCCCTCAACCGTAGTCGCGCTAGTCGCAATATCCGCCGCTTCTTCACTTATACCCGGTGCAGATTCGCGGTATTGCGTGACTTTGGAGTGGCCGGTTCGTGGGTTGTCACTTCGCTATGCGCCGCCATTTCCTTTCGTTCGTTGCCGTCTTCGTATCATTCACCGCGTGGGCGGATGTCGGGAATTTTAAGGTCTCCACCGATCAGTCAGTCGATGCCAGTTCGCTGGAGACGCTGGTGCAAAATGTAGTCGCGCGGTCGGGAGCGAAGACCAACGATCAAAAGGCCGTGGCGATTTTTGAGTGGCTGCATCAGGCCATTTTCCACTCCGCCTATGCGACGGAGCCGAAGCCTCAATCGGTCGGACCGCTCAAGCTCCTGCATGTGTATGGGTGGGGACTCTGCGGTGGTGAGCACACAGTTCTGAAAGCGCTCTTTGAGACCGCTGGTTGGGAGTGCCGCTATGTCGGATGGTCGGATCCCGGACACACAACGATTGAAGTGAATTACGACGGAAAGTGGCACTATCTCGACGTGTTTTTGAAATGCTATTTTTGGTCCAAAGATCGCACCCACATCGTGAGTCAGGAAGAAATCGCCGCCGATCCCTCCCTCGTCCTTGATGCGGTGAAAGACGGGCGGGCGGCACGTGAGCATTTGTGTTGCGGCGATCCTGCGGAGGGAATCATCAGTGGTGTGAAATCCCGGAAAAACGAAGGCAACTCGAAAGGCTGGGCATCCGTGACATGGCGGGATGAAGGCTGGAATCCGAGTCTCCGCCTACCGTGCGGCGCGGCCTTGAGACTGGAGTGGAAGTCTGCGGACAAAGGATTCGCCGTCACCGGCAAACCTCCGCAGCACAGTTGCGGGATCAAAGACTTTCGCGACAACCCGGTGCTCGGACCGTTGCTGGAGCATTATGGGCCGCGCAACTGGTCCAACGGTCGCCTGTTGTATGCGCCCGATTTTTCACAGTCCGCAGATGTCGCCGACATCGAGCTCACTAACGCGAAATCCGTCGGCGGAAAGATTGTCGCGACCGGAAATGCCTCCGCCGTTTTCCGCCTGCCGCTGCCCTATGCTTACGTCAGCGCAACGCTCGAGACGACGTTTACGGGCGATGGAAAACTCTCGCTCTCGACCGATGGTGGCAAAACCTGGAAGCCGTGCGACGCTTCGCCAAACGTGAGGCAAAATTATGATGTGTGCGTGAAAGTCGAATTCACCGGCTCGCTGGAGAAGTTCCGCTTTGATGCCCTTGTAGAGCACAACCGTGGCGTGCAACCCTACCTCGTGACCGGGAAGAATCAGGTCGCCGCGTCGAGCGAGGCTGCAAAGCCCGACTCCGTGGCGAGTGTGACTTTTGGCTGGCAGGAAGCCACTGCGGCAAATCCCAAGCGCAAACAATGGACCGGCACCGGCATCACCTACGGTCCGGACAAAACGATCTCCCGCGACCTTTCGGGTAACACGGCGAATTTTGAAGTTGAAGTGGCCGGGAACACGCCGCCTAAGATGTTATTTATCGAGCGCGCTGTGCGGGCCCGGAAGTAGCGGCCTATTACTTCTGTTTGTCGCCCGATCGCAGGCTCTTCAGCAGAGTCTCAAGCTCCACAATGTGAACCGTGTCCTTGGGACGCTGGATTGCTTTTTT
>JAYSTZ010000134.1:0-11118 GCA_043719365.1 Verrucomicrobiaceae bacterium
ATGGATGGGGAATCGTCTCCACACGCGTGCTGAGTTTGCAGCGGTAGTTGTCTGCGAAAAGCCGCAATCAGCGCGAATTTCGCTGCGGCTTTTCCTCCATTCCAAAGCAATAACACTGTCGTTTCGCGTAGCGAGCGCGCTTTCGATGGCCTGCAACTCGTTTGTAGTGAAGGGTTGGAGCGCAATTCAAAGCCCACGATTGCGAATACCAAAGCTTGCCCTATGGTTGGCCTCTAATGACCAAGCAAGCAATTCGCAGTGACATGCGTTCCATTCTTCCCCTTTCGCCAGACGTTCGTGGGGAAAAAAGCCGGCGCATCTGCGAAAGAATCGTCCGACTCTCCGCGTGGCGGAGCGCACGAACCGTAGTCCTTTTTGCCCCCGAAGATCGCGAGCCGGATATCGAGCTGCTCTGGAAATATGCGGACGGCCGCCGCCTCGTCTATCCGCGGGTCGCAGGCACCGGGTTGACTCTTTATTCGGTGGAGTCGGTAAAGGATTTGGAAATCGGGCCTCTCAAATTGCGCGAGCCTCGCGCGATTGCGGAAGCGAAAGTTTCGCCGGAGTCGGTTGAGTTGGTGCTGATTCCCGGCGTTGCATTCACGGAGTCCGGCCATCGCTGCGGCCGAGGCGGGGGGTTCTATGATCGCTTCATCGCCGCCCTTCCGCCCGCTGCGGTGAAAGTCGGGATTTGCTTCGAGGAGCAACTCCTCGAAGAAATCCCCATGGACGCCCACGACATGAGCGTGGACATCGTCATCGCGGAGTAAATCACACCAGTGCCTGAAGAGGAATGTACACCCAATCAGGCCGATTGTTGAGTTCGTAGGCCAGTTCGTAGAGCGCTTTTTCCGCGATGAAGAGCGGGAGCAATGCGGCTCCCCCAACCAGCGAAGGTGCAGCTTCGCGCCATGCCGCAAAGAACGCATCTTGCGAAGCAGCCGCCCACTTTTCAACGCCGGCATCCCGCCCTGCCGCGTGCGCGGCGTAATGAAACGAGCGCAGCATCCCGGCGACATCGCGCAGCGGCGAACGCTTTGCGCGGCGCTCCGCAAGCGAGCGTGACGGCTCGCCCTCGAAGTCGATGATCACAAAGTCCCGGCCCGTCCAAAGCACCTGTCCGAGATGATAGTCGCCGTGCGTCCTCGTCTTCACAGCGCCAGCGGGGAGCGCGACTGAAATGCGCGCCGCCGGAGTGGCGAGAAAGCGCTGCTCCAGTTCCGAGGCGGTCCTCAATGATATCGTCGCGCGATTGCCTGCATCCAGCCGGGCGATCTCAATTTCCAGCTCCCGCAAATCCGCCTCGGCAAACGGCTCCGCAACGAAATCGGGTTCTTTCGCCGACGCGAGCGCCGCGTGCATCTCGCCCGTGCGACGCCCGAGCAACGCCGCCCGCTCAAGCCAGGCGCCCATTTCCCCAGTGGCGTAAAACTCTCGCGCAGCCGCCAGGGCGAGCGGCCATGCGTCGCCCTCATTGTGAGTAAGCGCCGTCGCAAGAGCGAGTGATGCACCATTCCACGTCACCTCCCCGGCGAACTCCGGCACATTTCGAAAACCGGCGACCCCGGACAAAAAACGGGTCAACTCCGCATCGGGATTGATTCCGACCGCGAGCCGCCGATACAGCTTCACAAACAGCCGCTCGCCGTAAATGAGAGACGTATTGCTCTGCTCCGCCTTCAGCACGCGAGATTGCGGCACGTCCTCGCCACACCCAAGCGCACGAAAGAGCCATGCGCGAAATTCTGGCAGCACGGTGGAGTCGCACAACACCCGGCCATTCACACGGCAAATCACCGCGTCCTCCGGTGCTTCCGCAGCCCATGCGAGCGGCAGTGCATACACCTCCTTCCCGTCTGCGTAAGCGACCTCCAGCGCGACCAATCCAGCCTCAGCCCAATGCTCGGCGACTCCCCAGCCGACGACCGTGCGCGCCTTTCCTCCGAACCACCGCTGCCGCTCCACCCACGTCCAAAGTGCGAGACGCTCCACACCGCGCAATACTTCGACATGAGAGAAATCGTCATCCATATCGGCGACTGTGCAAATCGCCCCATCGTTTGCCAAGGCGTGATTCCGCATTTGCGCCGAGGAGGGCGGGCCGTCACGGCCCCCGAGCCGGGAACTCTTTCAGAGTTCAACGGGGCCGGGACGGCACCGCTACTTCGGGCCACCGCGCTCCTTTGAGTGACAATTCTGTTCGCGCAATGCCACCGGTAATTTTCCCTTTGCCACTGCGGCACGCCATCGCGTAGCTTCCCCCATCAAGTCAATCCATTCCCTTTACACATGATCGAAATTGAGGTTTACGCCGCTGGAGTCCGCAATCTGGAAAAAATCCTGGAGCTCGATCACGAGCTGGAGGCAATCTCCGGCCTGCATTACAAGGTCGATAGCAATCACGACATCGTTTATATGGAATTGGAATCGCCCACTTTCACAGTGACGGATATCCGGGCCATCTTCTCGAAGCTGGGTCTCGACGCAAAAATCGTAGGCAACATCCCTTCCGAGATTAGCGCGAAGAAGTCGAAGACGCAGCCGATCAAGCTTCCGGCCTGATAAGGCGCGACTCATGATTTCCGCGCTTGGCCGGACGGTACTGACGTTCCTCACCTACCTCGGCGAAGTGGCATGTCTCGCACAGGAGACGATCGCCGCGATGTTTACCACCAAGATCCGGTGGAGGCTCGTGCTGCAACAGCTTTATGAAATCGGCACGCGTTCGCAGTTGGTCGTCGCGGTGACCGGCGGATTCACCGGGGCGGTGTTTGCGGCGCAGCTTTATTTCCAGCTCAAGCGCTTCGGCATGGAATCGACGGTCGGCTCCGTGACGGCGGTGGCGATTTTCCGGGAACTGGGCCCTGCGCTTTCGGGACTGATGGTCGCGGGGCGCGTGGGTGCGGCGATCGCGGCTGAGATCGGCACGATGAAAGTGACCGAGCAAGTCGATGCGCTGCGTGCTCTCGGGGTGCATCCCATCGACTACCTCGTCATTCCGCGCACACTGGCCATGATGATTTCCATGCCGCTTCTGGTTCTGGAAGCCTGCGCAATCGCGCTCGTATCGAGCTACATCGTATCCGTGCCGACGATGGGAGTTCCGGAGGCCGGCTTCCTTCGGAACCTGCAATACTGGGTCGTGCTGGAGGACCTCTACAAGGCAATCATCAAAGGCTTCTTCTTCGGAATCATCATCGTTTTCGTCTCGTGCCATCAAGGGCTGAAGACCACCAACGGTGCTGCCGGAGTGGGCCGCGCACCGACCGAGGCCGTGGTGATTTCGTCGCTCTCGATCCTCGCATTCAACTTCATCCTCACCTTTGCGTTGAACGTGATTTTTCCCGCCGGTGTATGATCGAGACCCGCGACCTCACGAAAAGCTTCGGCACCAAGAAGGTGCTGCAAGGTGTCAGTCTGAAAGTCAATGAAGGCGAGACGCTCGTCATCCTCGGACGTTCCGGCAGCGGGAAGAGCGTCATTCTGAAACACCTCATCGGCCTCCTTTTGCCCGACTCCGGCGTGGTGCTCGTGGACGGCGAGCCCATCACCGGACTGCCCGAGCGAAAAATGGGGGAGGTGCGCGCGAAAATCGGGATGCTGTTTCAAAGCGCGGCACTTTTCGACTCGATGAGTGTGGAGCAGAACCTCGCCTTTCCGCTCCTGGAGCAAGGCATCCGCGACATGAAAGTGATCGACGACCGCGTCGCGCAGGCACTCGAAATGGTGGACCTCGCCGGCGAGCAACGCAAAATGCCCGCCGACCTCAGCGGCGGAATGCGGAAACGCGTGGGCCTCGCGAGAACGATCGTCGGACGCCCCCGCTGCGTGCTCTACGATGAGCCGACCACCGGGCTCGACCCGATTACGACGGACAGCATCAATTTCCTCATCCGGCGCTTGCAGCGAAAGCTCGGCGTCACTTCCATCGTCGTCACGCACGATATGAAAACGGCTTTTCACTGCGCGGACCGCATTGCCTTTCTCCATGAAGGGCGGTTACACTTCGTGGGCACCGTTGCGGAATTGAAGGCGCATCCCGACGCCATCGTGCAGGACTTCATCGAGGGCCGCAGCGGAGACACCGAATAATTCTATGAACAATCCATCCAAAGGAACCGAGTGGAAAGTCGGTCTTTTCCTTTTCATCAGCCTCATCGCGACCGCCGTGATGGCGGTCTATTTTGGCAAGCTCGGGACAGGGCTGGAGAAACACTATGAAATCACCGTCGAGTTTGATAACGCCGACCGTCTTTTAGGCGGCGCGGACGTTTATCTATCGGGTTCGAAAGTGGGCTTTGTCAAAGGCGCACCGCAGCTCATCGACGGCCGCTACGCCGTGCGCGTGGCTCTGAAAATCAAGCAAGCCGTGAAGCTACCAAAGAAGTGCCAGATCGTCGTCGGCAGTGCGGGATTCATGGGCGACGTGTTCGTATCCATCAATCCTGAAAAGGACGCGAACTCTGACGACGCAATTGAGCCAGGAGCATACATCGTCGGTTCGCGGCAGGAGGGCTTTGGGGATCTCGCGGTGAAGAGCGCCGACGTTGTGGACGAATTGAAAAAGCGCCTCGGCCAGCTCGAAACGACCATCGACAAAGTGAATAAGGATCTCCTCAGCGACAATAACCTCAAGAGTCTTCAGGCGACTTTCGACAACCTCAAAGCTACCAGCGAAAACTTCAAGAAATCCACCACCGATCTCGATCAACTTGTCACCAAAGGCAAAGACGCGATGAACTCCGCAAAGGAGGCTATGGACACCGCGAAAACCGCAGCCGGCAAACTCGATGGAGTTCTCGCGAAAGCGGACACCGCATTCAGCAAGGTGGACTCAGCGGTCGATGGAATGAAGAACACATTCACCTCCATCTCCAAGTTTTCCGACACCGCAGGTAAAACAATGGACTCAGCAAGAACGCTCATCGGCAAAGCGAACGCTGGCGGAGGCGCCCTCGGAATGCTCCTCGCCGACAAGGAAACCGCGACGAACCTCAAAGCGCTCGTCCGCAATCTCAAGGAACGCGGTGTCCTCTTCTACAAAGATAAGCCGAAGGAATAGGAAGGGATCAAGACACAGTTCAGACAGCCGCGACTTTGGAAGCCTATGCGTGAGCCTCCAAGCGCAGAGCGCAGACTAAAAGAGCGACTCACAAACACCGATGCTCCGCACGATTGCCCAAATCGACGAAAGACCGATAGCCGTTCTTTTTCAAAGCCCGACACAAATTCACATCCCAGCCAGCCGTGAGCAGAGCCCCTTGCCCCGTGGCAAAAAGCGCACCTGCTTGCCGAAGCGCATCTCCTCGATAAACAACGAATCCGCCGCCCATCCAATCCACTTCGAGCAAGCGGCAGTCATCATCTTTTGGCCATGGAATGTAACGCCGATCGAGCCCCATCGCGCAGACCTCGTTTTGATTACTCCGGCGAGGATATGCCGCCATGATAGCTCCCGCCTGCGGTTGCCGCTGCAACGCCGCGAGCAGGGCGGCACTCGCCCCACGATTCGGAATCACATCATCCTCGATAAAAATCACTGTATCTGAGTCGCCGACGTTGCTCAGAGCTTCATTGTAAAGCGACGCGACGATCTGGTGCTTTTCCACACGACTCCCAAACGCCGGAACTGCTCCAGTCCCCGTAAACGAACACGTATAGCCTCGCTCCTGCGATTCAAACACGCCCCACTCCGCCTCCAGCTTTCTCTCCGCCTCACTGCCCTCGGGAGCCACCCAGACAAATTGAGTCCCCTCGGGGAAAATCTCCTTCTGCATCCAACCCAGAAGCACTTCATTCACCGCGCTCCAAGGCCCACGCCAGAGAGTGACCACGGAGAGTGATGTCACAGGATTTTCAACCCTCGTCTCGGGTAATTCCAGCAACCCAAAAACGTGCATCGCCCCACGCATCGGCACCGACGCGTCCTTAGTGATGTGAACTCCACAAGGCACTCGCGCCCGCAACGCCGCCTCGTCCACATGATGCACCAATCCTCCGCCAATCAACACCACCCACCCAGCCGGGTCTTCATGCCGCATAAGCTTCTGAATGAGCAATGCCCATCGCGCAGCGAGCAACTCGCCGATTGCTTTCGGCGGTAGGCCATCGGCTTCCATCTGCCGCACCATTGCAGCGCCGAATACTTGATGGATTCCCGCAGAGACATTTCCTGCATAGCAACACGCCGCGAGAAGCTCAGTCATGACGTTTGCGGGCAATTCCCCAACAGCCAGAGGAGCAAACTCGCCTTGCTCATCAATCACAGCCGCCGCAACCCCGGTGCCAAACGAGAGCGCTAAAGCCCGTCTGCCACGAAATTCATGATCGAAAGCGAGCGCCAAGCCAGCGCCCCAACACGTCGCATCCCATTCGAGGAAAGAGGGAACCTTAAGCGCCGATGCGACCTCTTGGCTAAAGTCGGGCGCGACCCCCATTGAGCGCAAATAGCCCGAGTAACTACCGTGATTTACTGTTCCGCAAATACCGATTGTCACTGATTGGAAACGCCCGGTGTGAGGCTTTGCAAGCTCAACAAGGTGCAGAGGCAGCAAGTTATCCAGCTTCCCTGCCGATGATACACTCCCATTCAAAAGCGTCTCCCCAGCAGACGATAAGAGTGCCCATTTGATCTGCGTTCCGCCAATATCAAAACCAAGAACGCTGCCCTTAGAGTCGCTGTGTCCATCAGACAAAAGCCACGATGGGTTTCCACCGCCAGTCTCCAGCAAATTATCCTCAAAAACATCACCGAAGCGTAAATGAGCATCCGAGCATCGCGGAGCAATGCTCGACTCCGCCCACTGCTGGATGCACCAAGTGGGCTTGGGGCAAACCCCGATTAGTTTTCCAGCTTTGAGAAGATTGTGCGGGTAATGGTCACAAGCGCGATTCGGCGCTTTTGCCTCGGCATCAATCAATTTTCGCGCACCAGATGGGAAAAGAATATACGACGCAGTGCCGAAACAGTGCTGAACCGAGTAGAGGTGCGAATGGTCTTTGTGCGGGACCACATGTGGCCACAAAAGACCGAGATACAAAATGTCTGTTTCCTCTGGAATGGTGATCTCTCGCTCGTGCCAATATTCGCGAAAGCGTCTGCAAAAAATCACATCATCCTCAAACAGAGCAAAGGGCTTTCCAGTAGCAACGACTTCCTCCCACAATCGCTTCTGCCCAATCGTCAAAGCAACCTCCGCCATGTTCTTCCCTTCAATCGGTGGAAGCAGCTTTCCATCCACTGCCGGAACTCGGGTCGCAGAAATCCCAAGTGACGCAAATATTCCTTCCATTCGTGCCCGGCGCTCAGGATGCCGGTCCAAGTTGATAAAACGCACACGGTCCCCGATGTCCCGCGCAAGGAGAAACGATTTCTCGGATGGAATTGGTCGTGGTCGGAGAACTTGCTTTTTATCCATCTCCCCCATCAGTTCCCTCGTCCGCGCTGCGAACCGTAGAATTCGCTCATCCCGCACTTCATTGCAGCAGCGTTTGATGTTCTCAAAATCGCGCTCATTTCGCTGAATGCCAGCGCCTCCTCCTTGCTTTACCTTCCGCTGAAAATCCTCCGCAGATCGGATGTAGTAATGGTTGATTTGAATCCGAGCTACGACCGGCGGGTAGTTGAATGCCTGGCAATACTTGGAGTTCACGGGGATCGGGTTCCCGTTTGGGTCCACGAGCCCGTTGTTCGTCCGCATGTTGAAGGAATGCGGGTTTTGCGCCCACAGTGCCTCTTTCGGTGAGACGATGCACTTTATTTGATTGTTCTCAGGGAAGCCGTCCCGTCCTCGGCGCAGGTAGTTCTCGATGATGAGCCCGCTCGGGCGTTTCAAATATCCGTTGTCTCCAAAAATCTGCCAGTTGATTCCCAGCCCCGGATGTTTTTCGTAGTCGGCGAGGAAGACGTTTATGTCGTCCGTGTCGTGAGGTGAAACGAACTCATCCGCGTCGATAAAAGCGACCCACCGGAAGCGCGATTCCGCCCTCCGCAATACATCTGGAAATACCGTGATGACTTGCTGCTTTTTCCCTCGGACTAAGTAAGTCGAAACCTTGCCATCAGCCACAAAATCCCGAAGGACAATCGACACGGGCACCCTGCTTTCGTTGTCGTACAAATAGACGTGCTCAAACCCAATCGCCAAGTGGTATGCCACCCATTCGCGGAGGTCTGGTTCATCGCGCACCATCGCGCAAACGGCGGAGTATCCGTGGCTCATGGCTTGACCGGCTCTGCCGGTTTTGGATTCAGCAAATGCTCGACTTGCTCAAGCGTGTAGTCGGCGATACCCCATTGCTGGAGGGCGCGAAGATAATCGTGTGCGCCCCCCCAATTTCGACTCAGTGCCCCCGTACGCGTGTCGGCAGATGAAACAGGCCAGAACCCGCAACAGCTAAACTCCAAGGGCTCCAACCGGCCCTCGCAGTAGTGGGTATTTGCGGTGCAGCGATGCTCAAAAACATCCGACGCGGATTGATAAACAATGGTGTCCGGCACCACGGGTGTTTCCAGCTCTGCATTCTCGCGAAGGAGCTGGATACCCGAAAACCGAAACCACGACTGAGGATGAAACGCGATGGCTTCGGCGCTAAATCGAGGAGTCGTCGTTGTCCAGCCGCCGGATAGCGTGGCGAACTGAGTTTCGCGAGCCGTTTGCACGAGTCCATCGTGCCATTTGCACAGCGGAATCCACGAATCCGAGAACCGCACCAGTAAGTCCAAACATTGAGCCTCCGCCCACTCAAAGCCTTTCACTATTCCGAGCAGCGATCTCGTTTCAGCCCCCTTGGATTCGCAATAAACAACATCCACTCCGTAGCGTTGGCACAGTGCGTCGAGGCTTTCGGACTTGGTGAAGGCGACAATCAAAAGCGGCGTACCGGGATGAAAGCGTTGGCGCGATTCCAGATGGAGGTGGATGAACGGAAGCCCGTCGTTCGTGGTGACTACCGTGCCAAGTTTGAGCGTGCTTTCCTTGGCGTATATTGCGTTTTCCATACTTGGTTATTGAGCGTTCTTGAATTGCCGGAATACGGCCTCGGGCGTAATCGCACTCAGCGCGGAGCACGAAATGTTGCACACGGGCGCAAAGCCCTTCTCCGGCTTGCGCCAGCAGTGAATGCAATCGGATTCCCCGCTCACAATCGCCCACGCGGATTCCGGGAAAAAGCAACCCGCCGGGAACTCAGAAACCAAACAGACCGTCCGCACCTGATGCGCCACTGCGAGATGCGCCAGCCCACAATCCGGCGCAATCACCGCCGAAGCCGCAAGCAGCACATCCAGCATCCATTCCGCCGCCTCGCCGCTCGCCCAAAACGCATGGGATTGCCCGAGTTCATTTGTGAACCGTTCTGCGTAATCTTCCATCCCTACTGCGACCACATCGAAGCCCTCAGCTCGAAGCAGAAAAATCAGCCGATTCCAATTCGCAGCGGGCCACTCTCGCGTGCGGTCTTCGGAGAACGGAACGATCACCACATAGTCGGTAAAATCGAGCCGCCGCGATTTGGGAATGCGATCTACGGTGGCCGGAATTCGCGGCTTGCTTCCAACTCCCAACCGCTTCGATTTTTCATCCGCCGCACTGAGTTCACACGTCCATCGCACCGCTTGTCCGCCGTCTGTGCGATGACTCACAATTCGAGGCCCGTCTGCCGGTTGGTCAATGTGCTCAAAGGACGGAAATCCATTGTGCGTAATTCCCACTCCCGGATGGTCGATTCGGTAAAACCAATTAAACAACGGCGTGTGAAACAACACCCGGTAGCCGTCCTCCGCCAGCCCGCAGCAAGCGTTCAAAGCCGCCACCGCTTCCGCCAAATCTCCTGAGTGGTCCAACACATGAACAAGCGCATCCGAGCCGCAGTTTGATTTCTCGATGAACCCAGCGCGTGCGGACTCTGCCCGGTAAAACTCCACCACCGAGTCATCCGCCAACAACTGACTCCCGCGCACCATCTGGCAAGTCCGCCGGGTCTTTTTCCATATCCCAGATACGACTCCATCGGCGGCTGGTGAAAGCTCCGCGAGCGATTCCATCTTCCCATCCAGCAAATGCAGCGCGTCTCCCTCGCAGGTCCAAAACTCCACCCCAAACCCCTCCAGTCCCTCCACGAGTTGCCCTCGCAAAATCACCACGCGCCCAGCGCCATCGAGAAAGCCTACCCGCCCATCCAAGAGCCATTCTCCCAGCCACTTTTCCGCAAAGTAAAAACGCTCGGGAAAAACGCTGCTCGCCCAACTCGCTCGCAATTCCCCCAAACACTTCCGCGCAAACGGCTCGAACAAACTCCCAGCGATTTCTGGAGTATTATTGAGCCGAAACGCGCTCCACTTTCGGTTCTGGAAAACCTGCTCTTCTTGCGTGTCAAAGTAACACATCGCAGCAATCGCCGTCGTATCCTTTTCTCCGTGCGACAGCAGCGGTCGCGGTCGCGCGCGGATGCCTGTGAACTCCCGTTTCAGGCAATAGAGCGCAAATTTCACCGTATCCGCCACATTCCCCCAAAGAAGGTCTGTCACCCAATCCTCCTGCGCCAGCTCCAATGCCTTGCGCAACGTCGCCTCTTGCCCCACTCGCGAGACGAGCAATTGCGAATCCTCAATCTCCGACACCGGGCGATGCTCTATCTCCAGCCGCCGACAAAGTTCAGTCCGATCCACCGCCGCACTAAATCGCGGCCAGACGACGATTCCCGTTTTCCGAAATTCCGCAGCGTCGAACAAATCACTCGGGTCGCGCACCGCAATCGTGTGCGGAGAAAGCACCAGCACCTCATCGCACCGAGATCCAAGGATGCCGACCAGCGTTTCACTCCAAGCATTCTTCTCCCGCTTACACAGCTCCACTGTGACCGCAGAAACCGAAGCCAGCATTGTCTTCACTCCATCCGCCCAAGACACAGACTCAGGAACCATCACCCGAATCGGAATCTCGCACCCATGCAGCCGCAACGTGCGAATGCACACCCACAGCGGGGGCAAATCCGCCACAGAGCGAACCGGAATGAGAATCTCCCGACTGGGAACACAAGGAGGGGGACCGTCTCGGTCCCCGGAGGCGCAAAGCGCCTCCACATTTTCACGATGCAGGGGGCCGAGACGGCCCCCCT
>JAYSTZ010000135.1:0-4442 GCA_043719365.1 Verrucomicrobiaceae bacterium
CTGCGGTTGGCGCGAACAACAGTGGCTCGTGAGATTGCTGTCTTTCACAAAAACGCGTGTGCGCCTGATGTGCGGTCTCTCGCGACACCAACGGTAAAGAAAACAGGCGGGGCAGCGATGCCCCGCCTGTTCATTGAGGTTTGGGTTTGGGTGTTGAGGTGAAACGACTAGCCCTTCAAGTTCTTGATGGCTGCCACGACGTCGTCGAGCGTTGCTGGTGGCGGTCCGACGGGTGCTGGTGGCGCTGGCTTCGGTGCCATGAGTTTGCTGGCGGGCTTCACGATGACGAAAAAGACGACGGCTGCGAGGATCGCAAAGGCGACGACAGCGTTCAGGAAGTTGCCGATCATGATCGGACCAAGTTTGAGTGCCGAAAAGTCCGGCGAGCCGCCAGCCATGCCGATGATCGGCATTATGACGTCTTTAACGACGGAATCGACAATCTTCCCGAACGCGCCACCGATGATTACACCGACGGCGAGATCAAGAACGTTTCCTTTAAGGGCGAATGCTTTGAATTCTTGGATTATGCTCATAAGGCGCACATTATGATGGCTCTACGCATTATTGTAAAGCACCGATTTTAACGGAATAATCATGATCCGAACTCGAAGATTCTTTGCCTTCGGGAGCGCACGAAGGATAAGCGGCGGAATGTCACCATTTCTGCAAACAATCGGCCTGCTCGTCCTTTCAAATGCCTTCATGACATTTGCCTGGTACGGCCATCTGAAGACGCTGGGCGCGAAGCCGCTTTGGATCGCGATTCTCGTGAGCTGGGGAATCGCGTTTGCCGAGTATTGTTTTCAAGTGCCTGCCAATCGTATCGGTTACAACGCTGGGATTTCCATGCAGCGGCTCAAAATCATCCAAGAAGTAATTACGCTCGCCGTGTTTGTGGTTTTCGTCCGGATTTGGGGCGGAGAGACGGTAAAACTGGACTTCCTGTGGGCGGCCCTTTGCATGTGCGGAGCGGTGTATTTTGTCTTCCGCTCGTGAGGCAAGCCCCATCCCTAGAACGAAACGGAAAAACGCGGGCTGATGGTCTTTTGCTCCGCGACGAAGACCTCGACGGAATCGGCGGCTGCGCCCGCACTTTCCACGCTTTTGCGGACGGCGGCGGCGGCGAGTTCGGGCGAATTGCAGTCGCGACTGAGGTGCCCGAGAATCGTCCGCTTCAAATTTCCGCCGACCATTCCCGCAACAACGCTCCCGGCGGCATCGTTGGATAGATGGCCGTGGCGGGACATGATGCGCTGTTTGGTGGACCACGGGCGCTTGGTGTCGTTTTGGAGGAGATGCTCGTCGTGGTTCGCTTCGATCACGAGCGTCTGCGCCTGCCTGACCCGCTCGCACGCGAGTTTGGTGGCAAAGCCGAGGTCCGTAAGAAATCCCAGTGCCGCCGCGCCGTGGTGAAGGACAAACCCGACAGGGTCCATCGCATCATGGGGAACACTGAACGTCTGAATCGCGATGTCTTTGATCTCGAAATCCGACCCTGTGACGAAAATCCGCCAGTCCTTCGCGACCTTGGGTGACTGCCGCTTGAGTGCCTCGGCGGTGAGGGCGTTTGCATACACGGGCGTCTGAAACTGGCGGCACCAAACGTCGAGTCCGCCGGCGTGGTCGCCATGTTCGTGAGTGAGCAGGATGCCATCGAGTTCCAGCGGATTCACCCCACAAAGCGCGAGCCGCTGGCGAATCTGCAAGCAGCTCAATCCCCCATCGATCAGGATGCGGGAATTCGGCGTCTCTACGAGCGCGCAATTGCCGGCACTGCCGCTGCCCAGGATGGTGAGATGAAACATCGTTTCCTCCTTTTGCCACAACGCCGCCGGGTGTCGAGTTCCCGATGGGCGAGCGGGCAACTTTTCGCACCGACTCAGCCCCAAAGCCATGCTGCGGCGGGCCATTTCAGCAAGGCGATGAGCGCGGTCACCGTGAACATGCTGAAAATGGTGGACCAAAAAACCGCGCCGGATGCGTATTCCGTGTCCGCTTTGAATTCATGGGCGATCAGCGCGGTGTTCACAGCGGTAGGAAAGCTCGTACTGAGGATCATCGATTTGGCCAAATCTCCCTGAAAGTGAAACGCGCGCACCAGCATCCATCCGACGAGCGGGCCGACGAGAAGTCGCAGCACCAAAGCCCAGCGAATCCGCGGGAGCGCCGCGCCGGCTTTGGATTTCGAGAGCTGTACGCCCAGAGTGACGAGCGCTACGGCGACGAGGCCGTCGTGAAAGTATTTCAACGGAACCCAAAGCCACCGCATCCCTTCATTGTCCGGAGTGATCGGCCCCCAAATGGCGCGGACGGTGAGCGCAATAATCACTGCCCACACTGAAGTCTGCCGCAGGATTGGAGCGAGCGAGCGAAAGCCCGTGTTTTTTGCAGACGAAAGAAGGAATACGCCAAGGGTGAAATTGCCGATGTTCTGCACGAGAATCACGAACACTTGCAGCGCCTCCGCAGGCCCCGGAAATGCGAGGTGCATGAGCGGGATGCCGTAGTTCGCCGAGTTGTAAAAGATGCTGGCGATCTGAAGCGAGCGCGTCTGCTCTCGTGTCGCTCTCGTGAATCGAGCGACGATTGCCGCGATGGCGAACAGCACAAAGACGACCGAGACCGTGTACGCGACCGCCTTGAGCGCTTCGCTCCCTTTGAGTTGCGTCGTGGTCAGCTCGTAAAAGATGAATGCCGGCACGAACAGATTCAGATTCAACTTTACGACGGTGGCGAGATCCACGCCCCACTTCCGATCCAGCAGCCAGCCGGCGCCGAACATGATGAGAATCGGCAGCAGCACTTGTGCAAAGACGGTGAAGATGAGCATGAAAGGCTGCGGTGATACGCGGCCCGCGCGTTTAGTTCAAATAGCGAAACTCTTCCCTGAGAAATCGACAGTCTTCCACAACTCGGTTCCGCATCCACAGCTTTGGCGAGCTTTTGCTTGGTAGCCTTTCGCTCGTAGAAAGCGTAGTAAGATTTCACAACTGATGTTTGAACTTCCGAATCACAACCAATCGATCGCCTCAACGTCGCGGAAAGTAACCGCACGGTGAAGACGCTCGCAATCATAGGAACAGGCATCTCCGGGCTCGGAGCAGCGCACTTTCTTCACGGACGCTACGACCTTTCGCTTTACGAGCAGCACGACTATGTCGGCGGTCACACGAATACGATCACGGTGGACGAGGCCGGACGTCCGGTGCCCATCGACACAGGGTTCATGGTTTTTAATCACGTCACGTATCCGAATCTCACGCGCCTTTTTCGCGAGCTTGATGTCGAGACGAAGCCCACCGACATGTCGTTCAGCGTGCGGGAATGTAAGAGCGGGCTGGAGTATAATGGCGGAAGCCTGAATCTCCTTTTCGGCCAACGCCGCAACCTTCTGAATTTGCGCCACTGGAAAATGCTGATGCAGACCAACCGCTTCAACGCAGAGGCGATCACAGCACTCGACGACCCGCGCTTTGCGACGATGACGCTCCGCGAATACGTGGCGGAGCGGAAATACGGCGAAGACTTTTTGCAGCGGTATCTTGTCCCGATGAGCGCGTCGGTGTGGAGCACGCCACCTGCGTTGATGCTCGATTTCCCTGCCGTGACGCTGCTGCGTTTCTGGCACAATCACGGGTTTCTCGGCCTCGATACGCAGCACCAATGGCACACCGTCGTGAACGGCGCGAAGTCGTATGTGCGGAAAATCACCGCTCCTTTTCACGACCGCATCGGGGTGAACAAGAAAGCCGTCCGCGTCGAGCGCACTGCCACGACTGCCCGTGTGACCTCAGCCGACGGCGAGGTGCGGGAGTTCGACAAAGTCATCCTCGCCTGCCACGCCGATCAAGCGCTGGCAATGCTCGCGGACCCTACGGACACGGAGTCGCGGCTGCTGCGGGAATTCAAATACCAGCCAAACATCGCCACGCTTCACAGCGACGAATCCATCATGCCGCGCACCCGCCGTTGCTGGGCCGCGTGGAACTACCGCATCGAGGCTGGCGGCAACGGACTCCCGACCGTCCACTATTGGATGAACCAACTTCAAGGCGTCTCGGACCGCGCGAACTATTTCGTCTCGCTCAATTGCCACGACCAAATCGCGCCGGACAAAGTGCATCGCCGCATCGACTACGAGCATCCGCTTTTCAATCTCGCGGCCATCGCCGCGCAAAAGGAACTGCCCGCGCTCAACAGCATCTCGCCCGACCAGACGACCTACTACGCCGGGGCGTGGTTCAAATACGGCTTCCACGAAGACGGCCTCACCAGCTCCCTCGACTGCGCCCGCGCCCTCACCGGCGAGGAAGTCTGGCCGACCTCGTAACCTTACCTTTCAGGCGATGCGTCACGCGACGGCAAGCAATACGCCCCAACACCAGAACTCCCTCCAAGACCGAAGCGCTCGGCCGCTACTGACCTGCGCCACCGCTCTC
>JAYSTZ010000136.1:0-29881 GCA_043719365.1 Verrucomicrobiaceae bacterium
CGTGCCCGTGGCTACGCTCAACAACCCCAACCCGGCAGCAGGTGACTACTTTGGATACTCCGTGGCGATCTCCGGCACGCGGGTGGTGGTCGGGGCTTACCTAGCCGATATCGGAGCGGCCGATGCCGGGGGCGCGTATGTGTATGACCTCAGCAGCGGGACGTCAACCGTGCCCGTGGCCACATTAACCAAACCCAGCCCGGCGTCGAATGACCAGTTCGGCAGCGCGGTGGCGATTGATGGCTCTACCGTCGTCATCGGCGCGCCCTTTGATGACACTGTCGCGGTGGACGAAGGCTACGTCTATGTCTTCGGCCCGGCGAGCAACGACTTCGATAACGACGGGCTGCTCGACATTTGGGAGTATGCGCGCTTTGGCTCGATCGCCGCACACAGCGGGCTGGAGGATTCGGACGGGGATGGGCGCGTGGAGTTGCTGGAGGAGGCGTTTAACACCCATCCGCTGCTGCCGGATGTCGCGGGTGCGCCGCAGGCGGTGGATGAAGGGGGCTACCTCACCATGACCATCGCCAAGCGCGCGGGGGTGACGTATTCCGTGCAGAGCGCCGCAACGCCCGCCGAGGCTTCGTTCTCCACTGCATCGACGACCGTTTTAGTCAACGACGCGACGACGCTGAAGGTGCGCGATAACGTGGTCGTCGGCTCGCCGCTCTCGCGCTTCATGCGGGTGAAGGTGACTGCGGCGCCGTAGCCGGGTCCGTAGTCGAACGGCTCGCGGTAGTGCCGTTAAAGGGTGACGGGCTTCCACGCGTAGCCGGCGAAGGAGGCGTGCGGCGGAGCTCGCGACTTCCCCGGACAAACGCACGGCGATCTTTACGAGGGCGACGGCGTAGTGCAGTGGGTAGCGATGCTGTTCATTCGTGACATAAGATGATCCTCACCGCCCGCGACCACACGTTCACTTTTCCCCGCCGTCCGCTCATCATGGGCATCGTCAATCTTGTCGCGGATTCCTTCTCCGGCGACGGGACCACCGACATCGCTACCGCCGTCGCCAAGGCCCACGCGCTCGTCGCAGACGGCGCGGACATTATCGACATCGGGGCCGAGAGCGCGCGCACCAATCGTGCTGCGATTCCCGAGGCCGAGGAGGCTGCGCAACTGGTCCGCTTTATCGAGCGCTGGGAATCGCCCGTGCCGCTCTCCATCAATACCTGGCGGCCCGCCGTCGCCCGCGCCGTGCTGCCTCGCGGCGGGCATATCCTGAACGACATCGGCGCGCTCCCGACCGACGAAAACGCCCGCATTTGCGCCGACACCGGCGCGGCACTGCTCATCATGCACACCATCGGTCAGCCCAAAGTCCCGCACACGCACATCGGGTACGACGACATCATGGCGCGGCTCGATGAGTTCTTCGCGGAGAAACTCGCGCTTGCAGAAAAGGCCGGAGTGCCCCGCGACGCCACGATTCTCGATCCCGGCATCGACTTCGCCAAACAGCGCGAGGACAACTTGCGCATCTACCGCGAACTCGAAAAGCTCCACCGATTTCAGCGCCCGATTCTTTTACCCGTCTCGCGCAAGACGGTCATCGGGGACGTGCTCGGTGTGCCCGCGCCCGAGCGCGATCCCGGCTCCGTCGCTTGCCTCGTCGCCGGAATGCTGCGCGGTGCGCAAATCTACCGGGTTCACAACGCCCGCGCCGCAGCGCAAGCCGCGCAAAGTATTTACGCGTTGGGATAGTAAGACATTCGGCTGATAGAGCCGACCTTACATCCGCCCTACGACGGAAATACGATAGCATCAGTCCATTTGCGCACTTCCTCGACCTTTAATCACACTCGTTCACCGCTCTCCACAAACCAGCTTCTGGTAGTTGCGGGAATGCTCCATCGTTCGTATCTTCTCCCTGTTTGATGCCCGACGCGACCATTCCGAAAACCAATCCACGCGCACGCCGCCCGTGGTGGCTGCGTGTGTTTCGCGCGGGACTTTGGACGTTGCTGGTGTTGGCGGTTTTCCACCGGCCAATCGTCCACTACGGAGGGCGCTGGGCTGCGATTCACTTCGCGAAGAAGGAGAATATCGCGCTCGATTTGAAGATCGAAGGCAATTTATGGAGCGGGCTGGAACTCAGCGGCATCCGCGCTACGCGAATCGCGCCCGCATCCGCTCCGATTGAGACGCTCACATTGGACCGCGTCGCAGTCGGCTACGATTTATGGAAGCTCATTCGCGGGGACCTCACCGGCCTTCAGCGCGTAGAAGTCGGGACGCTTGATGCGGAACTTCTCGCTGATTCGACCCCGAAAAAGCGCCCTGAGAAAACACCGACGCCGCTCGCAGAGTCGTTGCGCGCGCTGCTTTCCCAACCGTTGCCGACGCCCACCGTATCTATCAAGCGGGTTGATCTCCGTGGCATCGTCGCAGTGGAGAATTTCCGCCTGCGCGTGTCACCGGACACCGCCGGCATCATCGCGTGGGATGCGATCGGAATTCCCGGACAGCCGCCGATTTCAGGATTTCAGGCAGCGACCCAGTTCAGCGCCGGGCGGCTCGTCGTGAGCGAGCCCGGCTATCCTGCGGCTGCGCCGATCCTCCTCGTTGCCGCGAAAGACGGATCCATGACCGCGGAGCTCAACATTCTGGGCAGCCGCCTGTCCGCGAAGGTCGCGCCCGCTCCCACTGGCGGGCGACTGCACGGCGACTTCAAAGTCGAGAAACTCGACGCACAGGCGCTCGGAAAACAAGTCGGCGCGACACTTCCCATCGCGCTCACCGTGCCGGATATCGTGGTCTCTTTCGACGGCATCCCCGAGGAACCGTCCAGTTGGAGCGGCGCTGTGAACGCGTCCGTAATCACGCCCGGAGCGGCGAACATCCCGAGCGGGCAGTTGGAAATGCGGATGTCGGTGAAGGACCTCGTGCTCAAAGTGGATGCGCTGAACGTGGACGCCGCAGGAGTCACCTTCCGTGGAAAAGGAGAGGTGCCTCTCGGCGGATTGATCTCGCAGAAGGGCGCGCGCGGATTGCCGGAAACGGGGACTTTTGGATTCGACATTGCAGCGGATGACTTGTCCGTGCCGTCGGCTTTCCTGCCGGTCCCGCTCACCGGGAAACTGGCAGGGCACGGCGGCTTGGTGATCGAGAGCGGCGAGGTGAAATTCGGGTTGACCGCGACGGGCGACGGCGTCGCAGCCCATAGTTATAAAGTGACTCACAACACCCTTCAAATCGACGCCCGCATTCCTGCGCGGCTCGATGTAAAACTGAAGGACCTCGTCGCCACCTCGGAGCTGACACTCGACGACATCAACGCCGGGGCCGCTCGCGTAGGAAAAGTGCGCATCATCTCGGAATTCCGCGATCTGCGTGCGGCGGTGAAGGAACTTCGCATCGAGCGCGGAACGGGCATCATCACGGCGTTCGGCAACGCAGTCATCGACGAAAAAGGCGCGCTCGTCGGAACGCCGGAGGGCCAGTTCACCATCCGTATTCCGTCCATCGCGGACTTCGAAATCGCTACGAATGGTGTGCCTCTTTCGGGCTCCCTCGAAGGCGAGGGCTCGTTCACTTTAGGCTACCCTGTCAGCGCTTCGAAAGGGCACATCAGCCTCCATGGGAAAAACCTGAAGGTCGGGGATGCCGATGCGGGCGCCATCGATGTCGAGGCGAGCATCGCGGACGGCGAAGTGGTCGCTAACAAGTGCGTCGTGGAATTGCCCGGGAAAGCATCCCTCATCGCTGACGGGCGCTTTGCATTGAAATTGCCAAATGCGTTCGCGGGGAAACTCGCGCTGAAGATTCCAGACCTCGGCGCATTTCAACCGATTCTGTCGGCATTCGGAGAGAAGCGCGCCGTCGCTGGCAGCGTGGATCTCGCGGTCGATGGAAAGGGCGAATCGGGGAAGCCCCAAGCGGTCATCAAGTTCGGCTCGAAAGGCGTGAAATTCGGGACACTCAAAGTGAACGAAGCGCGGTTGAACGCCGTGGTGCGCAACGACTCGGCGGAAGTCAGCGAACTGTTTTTTGCGAACGAGACGATTCGGGCCGCAGCGCGGGCGGCTTGGAAAGACGGCCAAATCGCGGTTTCCGATGTCGATGTCCGCCTTGATGGACAAAACGTGCTTGCCGGTTCGCTCTCCGCTCCCTTTCAGCCGCAAGGGCCGCAGCCGGTCCCATTCGACCAGCCGATTAGTGTGAGCCTCATCGCTCGGGAACTCGACCTCGCGAAGCTCCTCGCCTCGCTCGGGCAGCCGGCATCGGCATCTGGCCGATTGTCAGCGACGATCGATGTGTCCGGCACGATTGAGAAGCCGAAGGCCGTCGTTATCGCGAAGGGCGACGCGCTCCGCGTGGCGGGAGTGGACACGGTCCCGCTGACCGCATTCGAAACGCGCGCGACGCTCGATGGCTCGGAGCTAAAAGTCACAGGCACTATCCGCCAGCCGCTCGTGCAACCCATCACGTTCTCGGCGAGCACGACAACAGACCTCGATGCGCTTCGCTCAGGAAAACTGCCTGACCTGGCAGCGATCCCAATCAAGGCGGAAGTCAACATACCGCCGTCGCCGATCGACTTTATTCCGCGTTTCGTCCCCGCAATCCGTAAGATCAGCGGCAAGTCGAGCGCTTCCGTGCGGATCAGCGGTACGGTCGCAAAGCCTATTGTGCTGGGGAATGTCGTGCTGGATATTCAATCCGCGCGCTTCGCAGACCCAGCTATTCCGCCGCTTACGAATTTCAAGGCCCGGATCACCTCGACAGGAGAACGCATCACGGTCGAGCAGTTTGGAGGCGAAGCGGGCGGCGGGCGTTTCGCGCTTAGCGGATCAATCAACATCGCGAATATTGCGCAGCCGGTTTTGGATCTCGTTTTCAAATCCAAGGACGTACTGCTGGTGCGGGATGATACAGTGCTCATTCGCGCGGAGACAGACGTGGCCCTTCGTGGACCGTTGAACACTGCAAACGTGAGCGGCACGGTCTATATCGTGCAAAGCCGCTTCAACAAAGAGATCGAAATCCTTCCGCTCTCCCTCCCCGGCAAGCCACGTCCGGTCCCGGCGATCGTGGCACAGCCGAAGGTCGTTTCATTTCCGCAGCCGCCCTTGCGCGACTGGACGTTCAACGTCTTGGTGAGGACCCGCGCGGAAGATCCGTTCATCGTCCGCGGCAATCTCGCCCGCGGAAAAGTCACCGTCGATCTCCGGCTCGCGGGCACGGGAAAGAACCCCTATTTGGTAGGGGCCGCCACGATCGACCAGTTCTCCGCAACGCTTCCACTCAGCACGCTCACCACCCGCCGCGGGCTGGTCACGTTCAGCGAAGACGCCCCATTTGAGCCGCGGGTGGAGATCGAGGCAGAATCAAAGATCCGGCAATACACCGTCATCATCCGCGTCGATGGACTTGCCAGCAAACCGCGGCTCGAGCTCGAGAGCGAGCCTCCCCTGCCCCAGCAGGAAATTCTCTCGCTGCTCTCCACGGGTTCGCTCAGCGGCGAGATCGGCGCGAATAACACAGCGATGGCGACGCGGGCTGCGGTGCTTGTCGTGAAGGGATGGTACAAGAAGATTTTCAAGAAGGACTTCCCGCTTGGCGGCAATGACGGAGGTGATTCGCTGATGGATCGGTTCGAAGTCGATTTCGGAGCCGTGGACCCAAAGACCGGGCGCAACGAAACCACCGCTCAACTACGGGTAACCGAACGCCTTTACTTCATTGGGGACCTGGAGCTCGGGGGTGGTTTCTCCGGTCGGGTGAAATATCTTTTCCGCTTTCGATGATACGCGCGATTTCCAAGCAGCCCGTTTGTTTTCTCACGCTAGTTTTCATGACATGCGTTTCGCTTTTCGTTCAACCACTGCGCGCGGAAGTGCAGTTTTCAGGCGCGCGAGCCGTGCCTGAAATATTGCTGCGCGAAGCAGTCGTCGAACAGTTGGACGATATTCAGACTAAAGGTGCGACGCCTGCCCGAGCTGATGACGCCGCATTCTTCCTCGCTGCGTTCTACCACAAGCAGGGCTACTCCCGCGCCACTGTGGAATACGCCCTGCGCGGCTCCAGCGTGGTATTCAAGGTTTTCGAAGGCCCTCGGGCCATGCTTCGCTCAGTCTCATTCGTCGGAAACAAGAGCGTCGATGCTGGGATTCTTGCGAGGTTCTTCTCCGGCGTTCCACTTGCCGATATTGGAACGGCGAATCTGCCGTATCACGAACCTGACGTTACCACGGGCGCAGAACGTGTTCGAAGTTATTACATGAGCGAGGGCTGGCTCGATGCGGTTGTGGAGACCAAAGCCACGCGGCTGTCCGCCGATGGAACCGAGGCACAAATCGTCGTGGGGATCGTTGAGGGGAAGCGCTATTTCTTCGGAAACGTAACGTTCACTGGCGACACCAGGTATGCCACCCCGGATCTGATCGGAGCCCTCGGCGCAAAGGCCGAAGGCCCGTTCAATCCGGCGCTCATCAACGTCATGCAAGGCTCGCTACGATCATGGCTGCGGGGCCGCGGGCACTTTACCGCCGAAGTCGTGGCAACTGCGGACGCGACTCTCGCGGTCGCAGGCAGGATCCCAGTTCGCTTCGAAGTTCTAGCGGGGCCGAAGTTCCGCGTGAACGGAATTTCGCAAAAGGGGCTGGACCGCGTGAAGCCTGAGTTTTTAGTGCAACGATTCAAGAAGGTCACGCATACCGACTACAATCCGGCGCTCGTGGATGAAAAATACCGTGAGCTTCTTCGCACGGGGCTGTTCCGCACGCTACGCATCGTTCCGAAAAAATCGGGCGCGGATCAGTTGACGCTCGATATCGAGGTGGAGGAGGCAAAGCAGAAGGAATTCGGCTTTGAGCTCGGTTTTGGCAGCTACGACGGACTGATTGCGATCCTCCGTGCGGGCGATCGAAATTTCCTCCGCACGGGAAGGCCGCTGACCATTGAGCTGCAAAGTTCGCAGCGCGGTTTTGAAGGTGAGATTTTGCACGTCGATCCTTGGTTTATGGAGTCCGAGTGGGCTCTGCGAACCCGCTTGTTTTCACAGTTTCGCGATGAAGAAGGTTACTCGCACAAAGGTGCCGGTCTCCGCCTCGAAGCAAGCCGGAAACTCACGTCCCGCTGGGAAGTCTCGGCTTTTACCGAGTTCGGATACACCACGGTCACCTCCGTGGAAATCGATCCCACTCTGCTCGGCCCGCTCGACTACACGCTCGCTGCGGTCGGGGTGACGCAGAAATTTGACTACCGCGATGATCCGCTGAATCCCCGTCGCGGTTACATTTGTTCAAATTCACTGGAGCTGGATGCGCTCGACGGACAACTCGCATTTGGCCGGGTCTCGGCGAGATACTCTTACTACCGGACCATCGGCAAATCGCTCCTGGCCGCCGGCGTGCGCTTCGGCTGGAATATTCCCGTTGGCGATGCTGCGGATGTACCGATCGACCTCCGCTATTTCAACGGCGGCGGCGGAACCGTTCGCAGTTTTGCCGAGCGCGACCTCGGCCCGAAGGACGCAACCGGTCATCCGCTCGGCGGCTCATTTTACACCGTGGCAAATGTGGAGTGGGATTTCCCACTTACGGACAGTTTCGGCGGCGCACTTTTTGTGGACGCCGGGAACCTCAAAAGTGATGCGTCGCCTGGCCTTGAAGATATGCGGCTCGGCATTGGCGCGGGCCTGCGCTACAACCTTCCTATCGGCCCCATGCGCCTCGATTTCGGCTACAATCCCTCCCGCCGCGAAGGCGAGGACATCGGCGCGGCGCACTTTAGTTTCGGATTCGCTTTTTAGCGCGGGCTAAACCGCTGCTGCTTTCGCGAGAGTCGCCGTTGTGCTTTTGCCCGGCACCAGTGGGAGAATCTCAATCCGGGTCCCCGCTTCCTCCAGCGCGCTGCGCTCGCCGGGATCGAGCGTTGCGACGGTGTAGTCGCCGCCTTTTGCGTAAATGTGCGGGCGGATTTCCCGAACGATGTCCGTCACCCGCTCAGTGTGAAAAACCACGACAAAATCGACGCATTCCAGACCGGCAAGCACCTCGGCGCGGTCGAGCTCGCTATTGATGGGCCGGGTCGGCCCCTTTAGCGCGCGGACACTCGCATCGGCATTCACGGCAACGACCAGCGCATCGCCCAGCGCACGCGCCTGCTGCAAATAGCGGACATGTCCGACGTGCAAAATGTCGAAGCAACCATTTGTGAAAACGAGCGACTTCCCCGTGACGCCGAGCTCGGAGCGGATGGCGGAAAGTTCAGCGGCTGTTTTGAGTTTTTGCATCGGACTAAAGTTTTGCCGCAGTTCGCTCTCGGCGCTCCGCGGGCGGCGAAAAAATGGTGACCCTGACAGGCCGCGTCGAGCGCAAACAGCCGCGCGCGGCTTTTGCTCGCTGCCAGCCGTCGAGGGCACATCGGCAGTCTGTGCTAACCGGACCACACGGAATCAACGACTAAACGACGGAAAACCCTCCTCATTCAGGAGAAACTCTCGATTTTTCCACGCCATGCTCGACTACGCCGCGCGGTTTGCGGTATCGAATTCATCCGCTCGCGCAGAACGGGTTTCGGTGGCACGGCGGTGGAATCTCACGGCCCGTCCTTCAGCCGGTTCGTTCACTTTTTCAGACCTACATTCATGAAATATATTTTTGTTACAGGCGGTGTTGTCAGTTCCTTGGGGAAGGGGCTCGCAGCGGCGTCGCTCGGAACTTTGTTGGAGCATCGTGGGCTCAAAGTCACAATGCAGAAGCTCGATCCATACCTCAATGTGGACCCCGGCACGATGAATCCGTTCGAGCACGGCGAGGTGTATGTGCTCGATGACGGCGCGGAGTGCGATCTCGATCTCGGGCATTACGAGCGGTTCACCAAAGGCGTGCTCACGCAGGCCAACAGCTCTTCGAGCGGACAGGTTTACGAGTCGGTCATCAAGAATGAGCGCAAAGGCAAGTACCTCGGCAAGACCGTGCAAGTCATCCCTCACGTCACAAACGAGATCAAACGCCGGATTCTCGCACTGGGCGTGGAGCAGCCGTGCGACGTGCTCATCACCGAAATCGGCGGAACGGTCGGCGACATCGAAGGGTTGCCATTCCTCGAAGCAATCCGGCAATTCATCCAGGATGTGGGCCGCGACAACGTGCTCATCATCCATGTCACGCTGGTCCCTTTCATCAAATCCGCAGGCGAACTGAAGACGAAACCCAGCCAGCAAAGCATCGCGAAACTACGCGAGATCGGACTCCACCCCGATGTCCTCCTTTGCCGCACCGAACATACGCTTCCGCCCGACGTAAGAGAGAAGCTTTCCACGTTCTGCAACGTCTCGATGGATGCCGTAATCGAGGGCCGCGATATTGAGGACACTATCTACCGGGCACCGCTCCTTCTCCAGCAGGAGAAACTCGACGAGGTCGTGTGCAGGCGTCTCGGCATCAACGCGCCGGTTGCAGACATGACCGATTGGGAGCAATTCGTCACTCGTGTAGTGAACCCGAAAAAGCGGGTCCGCATCGCCATCGTCGGCAAATATTTGGACCACAGAGACGCCTACAAGAGCATCTTCGAATCCCTCCGTCATGCAGGCGCTTCACTCGATTGCGAAATCGAAATCGATGAGGTGGATGCTGAAGTTTTGGAGAAGGAAAATCCGGCGATCCATCTCGACGGAGTCGCGGGAGTGCTCGTTCCCGGCGGCTTTGGAGAGCGCGGGACCGAAGGAAAAATCCGCGCAGCACAATACGCACGCGAACACAAAGTGCCGTATCTCGGGCTTTGTCTCGGGATGCAAATCGCGACCATCGAATTCGCACGGAACGTTCTCGGTCTCGTCGGTGCAAACAGCACGGAGTTCGACAAAAAATCGCCACATCCCATCATCCACCTTCTTCCCGGCCAGCGCGAGCTCAAGGGAAAAGGTGCCAACATGCGCCTCGGCACATGGCCCACAGTGATCAAGGAAGGCACACGCGCAATGGCCGCCTATCAGGTCCCGGCAATCCGCGAAAGGCATCGCCATCGCTACGAGTTCAACCAGGAATACCGCACACAGATGGAAGCGGCCGGCTTCATCATCGCAGGCACATCGCCCGAAGGTGAACTCGTAGAGTTGATCGAACTCCGGGATCACCCGTGGTATCTCGCCTGCCAGTATCATCCGGAGTTCCAGAGCAAGCCAAACCAGCCGCACGCCTTGTTCAAAGGATTCATCAGCGCGGCGCTCGGGCATCAGCGGTGAACGTCGAGATCCTCCGCTTCGAGAACGGCCAGTCCGCAGGCTCCCGGCCCGATGAAGTCACGGAGGAAGCGCCGTTGGAGATCCGCGTGGAAGGCCAGCCGCTCGCGGTCGCCATGCGCACGCCAGGCCATGATCGGGAACTTGCCGCGGGCTGGCTACTCAGCGAAGGCATCATCGCAACTGCCGACGACCTTGCCGAGATTGTCGCGCAGCCTGGAGAGAAGGCCTCAATGGTCGATGCGATGCTGCGCGACCCTTCCGCTTTCGATGCGCACAAGCACCGCCGCGCCGTCCTTTCCAATTCCAGTTGTGGGCTCTGCGGCGTCGCCACCGTGACTCAAGTGCTGAAAGATTTCCCAACCATCCGCTCCAACCAAGAAATCGCCGCATCCTTACTCCACACGCTCCCATCGCGGCTCTCGCAGAACCAGCCCGTCTTCCGCCGCACTGGCGGACTGCACGCGTGCGCGCTCTTTTCCACGGCAGGCGAACTCGTTGCCATCCGCGAAGATGTTGGCCGCCACAACGCGCTCGATAAGCTCCTCGGATGGGCGCTCCTGGCGCGCATCCCCCTCACCGATCACGTCCTGATGCTCAGCGGACGCGTGTCATTCGAGATGGCGCAGAAAGCCCTCGCTGCGAGAATCGCTATCATCGCAGCCATCGGCGCACCGAGTTCCCTCGCAGTCGAGCTGGCCCGCGATTCCGGCCAGACGCTTGTGGCATTTTTGAAGGAACAATCGTTCAACTGCTACACCGGCCCCGAGCGCATCAAGGCAGGATAATCCTACTGCGGGCGCAGGATTTTTTGGATGTCCGATTTTGTCCCGTCTTTGTAGGTGACCTGCACGCACGCGAACTTCGTGTCCTTGGGCACCGCGATGTAAGGGATGCCGTCCACTTCATACATTTTGGCGGAGGGTTTGAATGCGTACGTCTTGTCCACCGCATCGCTATCGAGCGAATAGTGAATCTCGGAAATCACCGGACGGAACGACATTAACGCCGTGAAATACAAAAGCGTTTTCCCTTCGTAATCGCGGAATGAAAGCCATGAACCCGCTGTTGCATTGAGCATCATTTTACCCTGCGCAAGCTGCTCGCTGGCAGTCGAAAACTTCAGCGTGTAGGGGCCGTTCGGCTGGTCGTTTTTGTCCGTGTATTTCACCTCCACGGTGTGCTCGCCCGGTGTGAGGCCGGGGAGAGGGACGAACGTATTCACCATCGGTGTGCCGGTCTGCTGGTTCTGTGTGGGCAGATGGCCGGTGCTCTTGAATTCGCCCTGTCCGTCGAGCCGGAAAAAGAGTTCCTTCACCCGGAAATCCGCCAGTCCGAACGTCACGCCCCAGCCCGAGTTACTCTGCATGGTGGTGATGGTCACAGGATTCTCCATCGTCTTCGCCGGCATCGCGGAAAGCCGCGCCCACGCTGCGTCTGCGGAGTCGATCCACTTTTGCGCCTCCTTTTTGTCGAGGATGTGGCGGACAAAATTGCCGGCTGTATTTGCGTCGCGAAATTTCCCGAGCCACTCTTTTTCCAGCCGCTGCTCCGCGAGGGTCGCCTCGCCCCGTTTCGTGTTGGAGTATTCCTGCGCGAGCAACCACGGCAATGGGCCGTAATTGGGGTTCGCCTCGGCGAGCGATTGCAGCGCCGCGATACGCGGTTCGCGTTCCTCTAAAAGCGCCTCGGCCACCGCAAGCGAAACGCTTTTTTGACCCCGCGCGACAAAGAATTGCAGCGCCTCGCGGGCTCCTTCGCGACCCTCCTGGATCTTCAGTAGTGCCGAATAATTCTGCCACGGATCCAGCACATCGAGGTCAGCCGACAGGAACTCCATGTAAGACTTTCGCGCAGCAGCGAAATTGCCGCCGAGTTCGTGAACGCGAGCATTGTGATAATGCTCCTCGGGAGTCTTCGGCGCAGGCAGGACGCCGCCTGCTGAGCCGAGCGCATCGAACCGCTTTGCGATCTCCTCCAGCGATGTCGCGATCTTCGCGGTGTTCGCGGATGTCGCGGCGGCTTCGGTTCGCAGAACCGTAGTGTCAGCCTGAATGCTCGCGGTGCTATTCTGAATCGCATCGATCTTTTTCTCCACACGGAACAGCGAATCTTGCAGTGCCGCCATTCCGGGGATCGTGCTGGCGAGCACGCCCTTGTCGCCATCACCGGCGACGCGCTCGGCGACGACAAAGCCGCCCATGACCACGCTCGCCACGACGGAGAATGCAAACGTCACCGACCACACATTCCGCTCGCCGAGTTCCATCACCTCCTCGGGCTGCATTACACCATCGCGAGCTGCTGCCATGAACTGTCGGCGATAGCGCAGAAACCACATCAGCCCCGAGACGAGCGCCGCACACATTGCGAAGATGAGGATATAGAGAGCGAACTTTCCAATCGTCGAAGCAAGGTCCGCAATCGCGCCGCAAACCATCGCGACCGGCGCGCCGACTTTCGTCCCTCGTCCGACAAACGTGCGCATCTTTGACAATGCGGTGAATCCAAGTGATAGGGCACTCTTTCCTGCTTCAATGGGTGAGCTCATGCGCCGTGGATACCACACAGCGGACGTTGAGCAATGCCGACGTTTCCGTTTAAGCGGGCACCAGCCGAAGGTTCGGATCGATATCCGTCGTGAGCGCGCTGGACTCGCCGGCTGCCAGCCGAAGCGAGGCGACGTAGCCAATCATCGCGGCATTGTCGGTGCAAAGCGAAGGGTCTGCGAGCAGCAGCTCAATGCCGACTTGCGCACATGCGGCGGATAGTTTTTCCCGGAGGCGAGTGTTGCAACTTACGCCCCCACTCACGGCCACGGTATCCCGCCCGATGCTACGCGCCGCGCGGATGGTCTTGGCGACAAGCACATCGACCACGGCTTCCTGAAACGAAGCGCACACATCGGCGATTGGCATGTCGGCGATTTTCGGCAGCAAGTAGCGCACGCTTGTTTTCAGCCCGCTAAAGCTGAACGCAAAATCGTCGGAGTGCATCATCGAGCGCGGGAACTCGATGGCCTCGGGATTGCCCTCTTTTGCAAGACGATTGACGTTTGGTCCGCCGGGATACGGCAATCCGAGGAGCTTGCCCACTTTGTCAAACGCCTCGCCGGCCGCGTCATCGACGGTCTGTCCGAGCAGGCGGTAGTCGGCCATGGCTGCGATATCGATGAGCATAGTGTGTCCGCCGCTCACAATTAATCCCGCTGCGGGACGCGGTCCGCCTTTGCCGAAAAAAGGCGAGAGCAAATGTCCTTCCATGTGATTCACCGCGAGAAACGGTTTACCAAAACCCACCGCGAGCCCCTTAGCCACAGACATCCCGATCATCAGCGAAGTCGCGAGTCCTGGCCCACGCGTCGCGGCGAATGCATCCACATCGGCCAGCGCGATGCCGGCTTGTGCCAGTGCCGCATCGAGCGTGGGGCGCAGCATTCTCAGATGGCTGCGCGAGGCAACTTCCGGGACTACTCCGCCGGTCTTGGCGTGAAGCGCGATTTGCGAAGCGACCTCGCTTGCGAGAAGCGTATCGTCGCGGAGGATGGCGACTGCGGTTTCGTCGCACGAACTTTCCAGTGCGAGGACGATCACTGCGGCTTGCGGGACTGAAATACGAGCACGCCCTTCAGCGCATCAACGGCGCGATCGAGTTGAGTGTCACGGAAGTTTGCCAGGTCTTTTTTCTTCTGCTCGTCCGTGAGATCTTCGCGACGCGAAAGCATGAGCAACCGCTCTTGGTCCTGCGTCATCGTCGCGCGGATCGTCGGGGTAATTCCGTGTTCGTGAATCACGTTATGGCTGGGTGTGTAATACTTCGCAGTCGTGAGCCGGATGGCCGAGCCGTCGGGCATCGGCACAACACTTTGCACACTGCCTTTTCCGAAGCTTGTCTCCCCGACGATGATCGCGCGGTTCAAGTCTTTGAGCGCGCCCGCCGCGAGTTCGCTGCCACTGGCGCTGCCATAGTTGATGAGCACGGCGAGCGGATACTTCTGCTTCCGGACCAAAGCGGGGTCCCCGGTATAATTTCCTTTTTGCGAAGCCTTCCTGCCTTCCGTGGTGCAGACGATTTGGTTGATCGGAAGGAACATCCCCGCTGTGTCCACCGCCGTCTGGATGAGGCCACCGGGGTTAAATCGCAGATCGATGATGAGCGCCTGCATTCCCTTCTTCTCCAGTTCGTCCACTTTCTTCGCCAGTTCTGCGGAAGTCGGCGCATTGAATTGCGTGATGCGCACGTAGCCGATTTTTTGATCGGGCACGCCGGGGTCCACGGGGAGAATCTTTGCGTCCTTCACGCTCCACACTTTGATCGTGTCGCGGGTGAGATCGAACTCTTTGATCTCCTTCGTCCCCGGACGCATGATTGTGAGCTGCACCTTCGTCCCCACCGCGCCGCGCAGCTTTTCCGAGGCGTCGTTGAGGTCCATTTTCTCGGTGCTCTTGCCGTCGATTTTGATGAGCTGGTCGCCCGGCATCAGGCCCGCTTTGAACCCCGGAGAATCCTCCATCGGTGACACGATGATGAGGTCGCCGTTGCGCTCGGTGACGTGGATGCCGAGCCCGCCGAAGCGGCTGTCCGTCATCTCTTTCATGTCCTGAAAATTCTCCGGCTCCATGTACTGCGAGTGCGGGTCGAGGCTCTGCAACATCCCCTTCAGTGCCGCACGCGTAAGCGCCTCGTAGTTCACTTTTTTCTCATCCACATAGTCCTTGCGAATGAGCTGCATCGCCCGCGCGAGCACTTTGATCTGCTCGTAGGGTGAATCGGGCCCGCCCTTCTCAACGGGTTCCTCCTGCGCAAAGGACGGGCGGAGCAGCAAAGCAAACGCGGCAAACAGTGTGACGACCGGACGGAGTTTCATGGGCGGAGACCATAGCGGTGCGGGCGACTTTGGGAAGAGGGTTGTGCGCGTAGGAAATCCGAGAAACGCGCAACGTCGGGGCGAAATGGGCGGGCTACGACTCGCCGAGCTGCCGGAGCTGCGCTTTGTAATCCGCCTTCGGGAAATCGTAGCCATCGCGCCGCGCTTCGATGGCGGGACGGATGATCTCTTTGCGCACATCGATTTCCTTCCCCCAAAGCTCGTGCCACAAAACGCGCGTATTGGTCGTGATGTCGCCCACCATTTCCTCGTCGAAGTTGGGGCGGAAAAGGTCCACGGCAAATTGCAATTCGCGCCGAAGCTCGTCCTCGGTCGGATGGCCCGTGCGATCGATCACAAGACGGAAAGCGGCGAGGTCTTTGTCGGCGAGGCGGTGAAGTTTCGCGATGAGGATGTCGATGGGGTGAGGCAGCGTGAGAGTGACGTTTGGCGCTGCCTCCGTCGTGAACGCGCGCCGCTGCCATCGCGGGCTCGAACGAAAGTTCGATTCGCTACAGAGCTGAATGTAAAGCGTGCGCGCTTTGTCGGAAAGGCCCGTCGCCGTCAAAACATCGTCCAGCAAATCGCGGGTCTCGTCGCAGAATAAATCAACATCGCCGCTCAGAAATCCGCTATCAACCCCGAGCTGCAATGGTGACGAGCCAAACAAAGTGATGTGAAAATGGCGGTCTTTTGGAAGTGCATCGAAAAACGTTTTGAGCACCACACCGGCTGGCGATTGCCACGAAATATCGGGTTTCCAGTCCATGTCAGTTACGCCGGTAATATGGGAAAACGTCGGCACGAATAGCCGCGTCGAGATAGCAAAGGCCTTGCTCAACGAGCCGGTTCTCCACCGACTTATCCGCAGCAAACCGCAACGCCAGCCGCTTGTCGCGCGCGTTCAGCGGGCGCTTCCGTGCCTTCAGCAGGATGCGCGCGGCGATTCTCGCCTTGTGCCACGATGGATCGAGTTTCTCTCTCACAGCGCAGACTTTAACTCAGCGGAAACAACCGGGCAAGCCGTGGTTCGGCTACTGAAGGGGGATTTCTGTGTGCTGGAGAAGGAGATTCAAAGTGAAACAGAGCGCGGATGCACCGAGGGCCGAAGGCCCGGCAATGTAACAGCCCAGGCAAAGCGAGGAACGAGCGCAGGCCTGGGTCACGCCGGGCAAACGGGATGAGCCCTGCAAGGGCGCGATAGAACGGGTGGCCGCGCGGTTGATGTCGCCCTTGCAGGGCTCATATTTGTTCACGGAGGGTACCCAGGGATGCGCTCCTTCGTCGCTGCCCCTGGGCTATTACATTGCCGGGCCTTCGGCCCTCAGCGTCCTCCGCTTTTGGACCGGAGATTGCGGGCTGGCATCCTCCGCGAGGGTTGCCAATGCGGAGGGCGGCGGGTAGAAGCGCGGTCGCACACGTATGAACATCAAACAACGCCAGTTTTTCCCCGGTCAGCCCGAGGCCGTCCCGCCGGTCTATGTCGAGTCGATGACGCTGCAAGAGGTGCGCTGCTTCGGCGAAAAGCAGACGCTGAAATTCACAAAGCCCGATGGCTCGATTGCGCAGTGGACGGTGATTCTCGGCGAGAATGGCGTGGGGAAGACGACGGTGTTGCAGTGTTTGGCGGGGATGCAGCCGGTGCTGCGTCACGAAGAAAAGTATACGCGTGATGGAAAGGTGTATGTTCGTCCGCAATTTAGAGACGGCAGCCAATTCCCAATGCTGAACCATTGGCATCGTCCTTCTTCGACACTTGCTTCCCATCCGCTGCCTGACCACTCAGACTGGCCATGGCTAAAACTGCAGATGAACACGCGAGTAGGGCTGTCCATTGAAAGTTTCTATGAGGGAAAAGCGTCCCCAAAATGGTACTATTGCAGTGCACCATCGGGTAAAGGCCCGCGACTCACCGCAAACGCTCTCCGTCCGCTTTCGGATTTCGCGGGACTCCATTTTTACGCTTATGGTGCGAGCCGCCGAATGGCAGTAGAGGGACGGAAAAAGTTTGAAACCACTTCGGGCGCGGAGTCCGAAACCCTTTTCGGCAACGAGAATGTGCTACACAACGCCGTGGAGTGGCTGGAAGATCTTAAGTTGGCATCAGCATTTGAAGATGGAACGGAATCAGAAAAGGATCGTTTGCAAAAAGAAGCAGCAGAGAAACAACTCGCGGAAGTTCTTCGACTGCTGCCAAACGTGCTTCCGATGGTGGATGAGGTAAGCTTTCGGCGAGACCAAAATTCTAAGGAGCGGGCGGGCTTTAAGTTTTTGACCTACTACGGCTGGCTCTCCATCGAATCCCTCAGCTACGGCTACCAGACAATGATTTCGTGGATCGTGGATTTCACCCGCCGGATGTATGACCGCTACCCGGATGCGAAAGACCCGCTCGCGCAGCCCGCGATTGTGCTGGTGGATGAGATCGATCTGCACCTTCACCCGAAGTGGCAGCGGGAGTTGATGGGATTTTTGAGCAAGCGGTTTCCGAAGACGCAGTTCATCGTCACGGCGCACAGCCCGCTCATTATCCAGAGTGAGGAAGTGGCGAATGTCATCCTGCTCCAGCGCGACCCGAATAAGCCGGACCAAGTGATCGTGCGGCAGGACGATGTTGCGGAGATTCGGAAGTGGCGGCTCGACCAAATCCTCACGAGCGACCTTTACGGTCTGGACTCAGCGAATGCGCCGGACATCAAGGCGAAGGAGGCCCGGCGGAGCGCGATTTTGAGCAAGGCCAAGCTCACGCCGAAGGACGAAGCGGAACTCGCGGAGATCGAGGAAGTGCTGTCTAAACTGCCCGCGTTTTCCTCGCGGGAAGCGGTGAAGGCGGAGCAGCGGTTTCAGGCAACGGCGGCGTTGCTGGAGGAGGCTGAGAAGAGTGTCGCGAAACCCAAGGCAACAAAACGGAAAAAATGATTCGGATTGTTCGCTCGATGCCTGCCCCGGCGCATCTCGCCGACAAGAGCGCGGCTGCGCTGAAGCTCCATGCTGTTGCGGTCGCGGAGCGCACGCGACTGGAGTTTGACAATACGATCTATGGTGACCAGTCGGTGAAGTCTGCGCTGGTGGCGATGCAGCACAAGAAATGTGCGTTTTGCGAAGCGGATGTGCGGCACGTCGCGCCGGGACATGTGGAGCATTTTCGGCCGAAGGGCGGGGTGAATCAAGGCGCTGGGGAAAAGGTAGTGAAGCCGGGGTACTGGTGGCTGGCGTATGATTGGGAGAATTTGCTGTTTGCCTGCGAAGTGTGCAACAGCCGGGGAAAGAAGAACCTTTTCCCACTCGCGGACGCTTCAAAGCGCTGTCTGAAACGGACCGGCGATGTGAAAGCTGAGACGCCCGTTTTTATCAATCCCGCCGATTTATCGGACGCGGACCCGGAGACGCTCATCGACTGGCGGGGCAGCGAGCCAATCGCCGCCGGAGGAAATGTGCGGGCGAGGACGACTATCGACGCATTGGGGCTCGCGCGCGTGGACCTTTGGGAGCATCGCAAAGAGCACTACCGCAAGTTGGAACGTGTGTGGAAAATCAACGTGGAATTGGACGAGGCGCTGCCGATTCTCCGATCCAGACCGGAGTGCGCGGCACTCGTCAAAAAGCTGGAAAGTGAGAAGGCTGAGAACGACGCGCTTTTTGCGGATGCGGTGAAAGACTCTGCGGAATATGCAGGGATGATCCGTGCGGCGGTGCGGAAGGGGTTTTCGGGGAGGTAGGAGCGGGGCTTTCATAGCCCCGTCTGCCACGGAGTGGCAGCATGATCGTAGCCCTTTTGGAGAGCGTTCGTCTTGGGTTGAAAGTCTGCTTTACGAGGCGGCGTTTTTGGCTGCACCTTCGGCGCAGACGGGGCTATGAAAGCCCCGCTCCTGACGGCGGTTTTTCGCTTCGTGGAACGCTCTATGGAACATTTTACCTCCATCGCGGCTCTCAGTTTCGAGAATCGCTGTAAATGGCTCAGCATTATGTCTCTACTGGAGTAGGAGGCCATTGCGGGCGTACGCAATGGGGTCTTTTGGGCTCCGGCGGCGTTGTGGGAGTGCGCAATGGGGCTCGTGGCGGGATGGGGCGGTTTGCGGGGGTACGCAGAGGGGGTCTAGCGGGCTCGGCGAGTGTTGCGTACGTGCGCAATGGGTGCGGTGGCTGGTGGAGGCCATTGTTCACGTCCGCAATGGGCGCGGTGCAGCGGTGAGGGGCTGTGCGTACTGCGGCAATGCGTGCCTACGGGACTTGTGGCGCGGTGTGGGGGGCGGCTATTTTGTCCGGTCCTGGTAGGTGGGTTTTTTCGGGGCTGCGACGGGGGCTTTTTCGAGGATGAGTTTGATTTCGGTGATGGAGCGCTCGAGCTGGGGGTCGGTGCCTTTGGCGAGTTGGGCGGGGTCGTCGATGACGGCGATGTCGGGGTCCACGCCGTGGCCTTCGATGATCCATTTTCCTTCGTTGTCGTAGATGCTGAAGGTGGGGACGGTGACGGTGCCGCCGTCGATGAGCGGGGGGCAGCCGGTCATGCCGATGAGGCCGCCCCAGGTGCGCGTGCCGATGACGGGGCCGAGTTTCTTTTGCTGAAAGAGCCACGGGAAGCAGTCGCCGCCGGAGCCGCTCCAGCGGTTGGCGAGCATGACTTTGGCCTGCGGGACGTGGACGAACGGGGTGGTCCAGTCGCGACCGTCGCGGACGCCCCAGCGGGCGGTGATGGGGCGGTTGAGGAGCTCAATGAAGCGGTCGGGGATTTGGCCGCCGGCGTTCCAGCGTTCGTCGATGATGAGGCCCTGTTTGTGGGTTTGTGCGCGCCATTGGCGGTAGAGCTCGGTCTGTCCGTCGATGCCGGTGTTTTTGACGTAAACGTATCCGACTTTTCCGCCGGTGGCTTCGTCCACGCGGCGGCGGTTTTGCTCGATCCATGCGTAGTGGCGGAGGGGGGCTTCGGTGCCGATGGTTTGGATGAGGATTTCTTTCGCGCCGTCGAGGGTGGGCTTGTCGTTGATGCTGAGGATGACGGCTTTGTCGGCGAGGCCTTGGAAAGCGGCGTAGATTTCCTGGGCGGGATCGATCTTGCGTCCGTTGACGGCGAGGAGGTAGTCGCCTTCTTTGATGGTGATGCCGGGGCCGCGGAGTGGGGAGCGGACGCCGGTATCCCACGGCGCGACGTCGAGGATTTTGCTGATGCGGTAGGCGTTTTCTTTGAGCTCGAAATCGCACCCGAGGTAGCCGACGGAGCGAGAGAGGCCGCCGTCAAGGTCGCCGCCGCTGCGGTAGGCGTGGGAGCTGTTGAGCTCGCCGAGGAGTTCGCCGAGGACGAAGTTCACGTCGTGCCGGGAGACGCAGCCGGCGAGCATCTTGCCGTAGCGCTCGCGCATCTGCTGCCATGCGACCATGTGGAGATGCGGGTCGTAGAAAAAGTCGCGCTCGATGCGCCATGCGTCGTTGAACATTTGCTTCCATTCGGAAATGGGATCGACGGTCATTTCGAGCGTTGCGTTGACGCCTTTGCCCACGCCCGCGCCTGAGCCGGTGCCGGTGATGCTCCACGCGCCGCCACGGACGATGAGCAGTTTTTTGCCGTCGCCGGAAATCTCGTAGGCACCGATGTCATCGACGATCTGGCTCTCGGATCGTGAATCGAGGTCATACACGCTAAGAGGTGCCGTGCGGCCGCTCCCGCCCTTGCGCGGCGGCCATCGGAAGAGGACTTTCCCCGGCAGTGCGCCGAGTTGGTCGATGTTGCCGCTGCCGACGGGGAGCACGATGGCGCGGGCCTCGAATCCATCGAGGTCGATCTTGAGGTCCTTGGTCTCGGGCTTTTTCTCTTCGGGTTTTTTCTCGGCGACTTTCACGGGCTCGCGAGTGGCTTTCCACGGGATTTTCTGCCCCTCGACTTCGGAGAAGCCCGTGAGCGTTTCGCCGTCGAGCGTGGCGGTGATTTTTGCTTCCGGGCCCTTGTCGGGCTTGGCGATACCGGTGAGCATTTTGCGCTCGGGGTCGTAGGTGCCGGTGAACGATCCGGCCAATTCAAATGCGGTGAATGTGCCGGTGATGGCGTTGCCGTTGGCTTCAAGTTTGAGGGTGATGGTGCTCTCGCCTTTGGGCGATTGGACTTTGCCGGTCCACGTTCCGGCGACAGCGGCGTTGTCCGGTTTCTTCTCCTCGGGCTTCTTCTCGTCGGGGGCTGCGGTTTTCTTGTCCGGGTCGGTGGATTTCGGGCCTTCCTTTTTGGCGTCGTCCTTTTTGTAGGGCTCCTCGTCGTTTTTCGGCGCGAGTGGCGAAGGCATGTCTTTGCGAAGCGGGACGCAAATGAGCGCGTGGGAATTCACGTAAGCCCACGTGTTGTCGAAGTCGCTGTAGTGCGCTTGGAAGGTGCGCTTGCTGCGGTAGAAGAGGTAGTTCCCCGCGGGGTCGAATACCGGGATGTCGTCGTCGTAGAAAGCGCTGGTCACCACGTTATTCTTTTTCGCTTTCACATCGTACAGAACGATCTCGGACTGCTGTGCATCCGTGTCGCCTGCGTATGCGAGCCAGTGGCTGTCGCTGCTCCAGCTCACATGGAAATGGTCGAGGTCGCCGTGATACATCCACTTTTGCTGTGCGACTTGCGTGGTCGTCTGCGCGTCGATGTCGTGCAGCCAAATCTTCATCGCGCTGTCGATGAACACGAGCTTCTTCGAGTCCGGCGACCAATGCGGCTGGTAGCGCCAACCGGGGCCGAGCGTGGTGATTTGCTTTTCCGCGCCCTTGCCGTCGGCGGGCAAAAGCGTGAGTTCATATTCGCCGCTGCGGTCGGAGAAATAGGCGATCCATTTTCCATCCGGCGACCACGCCGGGTACCGCTCGGCGATTCCCTGAGTCTCGGTGATATTGCGGATCACGCCGTTCTCCGCCGGAGCCGAGAAAATGTCGCCCCGCGCCTCGAAGAGCACCCGTTTTCCCTGCGGCGAAATGGCGGCGTTTGACACCCGGCTGCTCACGTTTTCGAGCCGCGGGCGGAGTGTGGCTTTGTCGGTGATGACATCGACTTTCACCTCGCGGGTTTTCTCCGTCGCGAGGTCGAGGAGCACCAGTGCGCCGCCATTTTCGAAGACGATCTCCTTCGGCCCGATGCTCGGGAAACGAACGTCGAAGTCTTTATACGTCGTGACCTGCCGCAGCGATTTCGCAGCGGTGTCGTAGCACCAAAGATTCGCGCGTTTCGCTGCGTCGCGGTCGGACAGGAAGTACATCTTCGTCGCGGTCGCCCACATCGGTGCGGAGTCGCACGCGTCGTTGTCGGTCACATTTTCCGCCGTGCCCGTTTCCAGGTTGAAGAGCCACACGTCCGGCGCCATGCCGCCGCGGTAGCGCTTCCATGAGGCGCGGTCGGTGTCGGTCATCGTATATGCGACCGTCTTGCCATCGGGTGAAATTGCCGCGAGCTCGCCGTATGGAATCGCGAGCCGCTCCGCCTTTCCGCCCAGCGCGCTGATTTTGAAAAACTGCCCGACTCGCTCGCTAAAGCTGTCGCGGCGGGAGGCGAAAAGGAGCGACTTCCCGTCCGGCCACCACGAAATCATCCGCTCGGCACCACCATGATAAGTCACCCGCCGCGGCTCGCCGCCGGAAATGGGCATCACGTAAATGTCCTCGTTGCCCTCGTAATTGCCGCTGAACGCGACTTCGCGGCCATTCGGCGAGAAGCGCGGCCATGATTCCTCGCCGCGTGGCGAAGAGAGTCGCTGCGCCGTGCCGCCTTCTTTCGGCGCGACCCAGATATCGCCGGCATAGACGAAGGCGAGGTTCTTTTCCGAGACAGCGGGCATCCTCATCAAGCCAGCGTCGAGAGTGTCATCCGCGTTAGCGGAAATGACGGACGCTGCGGCGAACAATAGAACGGGAAGAGATTTCATGCGGCGCGGAGGAAACACAGTCGGGGCGCGCGCGGCAACGGTCAAATGTGCGCAACGAATCCGGAAAGCGCGGGTTAAAGGCATAATGAATCGAGAACGACTGTTACCTTTTGGCGCGCTGCTCTTGGCGCTTTTTGTGATCACAAAGTGGATCCTTTCCGGCTGGGGGCTCATCACAGTGCATGCGGACGGACGTTCTCTTTCTGAAGTCATCCGCTCGATCGAGAAACAGGCCGGTATCACGATCCGGACCAACATGGATCCCGGCACTCCCACCACGATGCATGTGGATAAAGTGCCGCTCGCCGAGGCGATGGAGGTTCTCAGCGCGGTGAGCGATTCACGGTGCCGACTCGCCTACCTGCTTGCGGGCGACGCGGCTACAATCGATGCCGGGATTGCCGCATGGAGCAGCGGCCCACGGCCCGAGGGCTGGAAAGTGATGGAGGTCCCACTAATGGGGCGCGGCGGCAGCGGAGGTGTGGATGCCGCCCCTCTCGATCTGCGCAAGGATGTGTGGACCGTGGAATCACCCGCCGAGAAAACGTTGCAGGCCTATTTGCAAAACGCCGCGGTGCATGTCTCAGCCGCGTTTGCATGCCCGGAAGCGTATAACCCCGCCGTGAACAAAGCGCCGTCCTCCGGTGAAATTCGCAAAGCCATTCCGTCACTCGCCAGCGCTGCGGGCGCGAAGGTGAAGGAGATTTTCTTTTTGCAAGGTCGGCCTCCAGGAGCACCCGAAGTGGACGAAGAAGACGGTCCCCCGCGAGGCGGCGGTGGCGGTGGCGGACGCCCAGATTTTGACTCGATGCGTCAACGGCGTGTGAACGAGATCGCTAAACTTCCGGCTAGCCAGCAGGCGTCGGCAAAGGCTGAGATGGAGGAGATGGAGAAGGTGTTCGCCGACGTGCGCGGGCTCCCGCAGGAGGAACGCCGCGCCAAGATGCAGGAAATTTTCAACCGCCCGGACATGATGGATCGCATGGAGGATCGCCGCCTGGCGCGTGATGAGCTTCGCACGCCGGAACAGCGCCAGAAGCGTTACCAGAAATACGTGGACCGCAAGCGGGAGGCGCAGAAATGATTCGCCGCGATTCCGCTTTTACCCTCATGGAAATCCTCGCGGTGATCACGATCATCGCGCTGCTCGCAGGACTCGGATTCCCTGCGTTTCAGAATGCACGGCAGCGCGCCGACGGGATGACTTGCATGAACAATCTTCGGCAGATCGGCGTGGCTGTGAACGGCTTTGTCGGTCAAAACGACGGGCGCTTCCCGGAAGTCGAACCGGACCCGCGACATCCGATTTACCCGAAATCCGACAACGTGCAGGGACTGCGTAAGACGCTCGAACCGTATGGCATCACGGAGGCAACGGTGCGTTGCCCGTCGGACGCGAAGTCTTTCAACTATTTTGCCAAGACCGAAAGCAGCTACGAATGGCGGCCCTACATCGACGACGAACTGATGATCAACCCGCAGATCCTCACTCCGCGCGGGCAGTTCACGCGGCCGCTTTCGAAGATTGTCGTTTGTATGGACGTGGAGCGCGTTCACCAGCCGCAGAGCGACTATCGGAGCAAGAAAAACTATCTCTACGCCGATGGCCATGTGAGGCCATACACGGAATCCCCGCCGCGGCAGTTGCCAAAGTGAGCGCTATTTCAAGGCTTTAAGCCTAGAAAAAGCAGTTGGGTCCGCGGAAGGAACGGAATTACACGGAAACCAATCCATTCTGAGAATCCGCGCCTTCACTCGATTGACGAGAGGCGTTGATTTCACAAGCGCCTCTTTCCGTGTCCTTCAGTTCCTTCCGTGGATACTCAACTGCGGTTTTCGGCTCAGATCTCGCGGTGCAAAAAAAACCGCCGCTCTCTGTTTCCAGAAAGCGGCGGTCGTTGAAGTGTATGCGCGACTAGATCAGTGCGTCGAGCTTGCTCAAGATCTCCGCCTTTGGCTGGCGACCCACGAGCTGTCCAACAGGCTGTCCGCCTTTGAAGAACAGGAGCGCTGGAATCCCGGTAATCCGAAACTGTGCCGCGAGCGCCTGCGCCTCATCGACATTGACCTTGCCCACCTTGGCCTTGCCGACGCGCTCGTTCGCAATCTCGTCAATCAGCGGCGAGAGCTGGATACATGGTCCGCACCACGGTGCCCAGAAATCTACCAGCACAGGGATGAGTGAATCGAGCACTTCGGATTGGAAGTTTGTATCTGTAAGCGTAACAACGTTTGGACTAGCCATAAAATGAATGGTGCGTTCCGGGAGGGGGTTCAAAAACTTATTGGAATGCTACTGCAACTGTGCTGCCGTGTACATGCTGTATGCGAAGAACAGTGCAGCACCGCTGGCCAAAAACGCCAGAACGCTGAGCACCGTCGATACGGTGTCTGCCTTCGCAGGTGAACTGTCCACGCCCATCGTTGTCATCGCCTGGCTGATTGCCGGAGCGGGGACCTTTGAAAGCGGCTGGGTCTGCTGCATTTTCACGGTCGCTTTTGGAAGTGTGGACGCGCTTTTCGATGCGTCGCTCGGAAGATTGATGCGTGCGGTCTCTTTCTTTGGCGACGCGGGACGAACCGGCTGCGAGGCGATTCCGGACTGGCCCGGTGCCGGCGGCGCTGGCGGGCGGATGCCCGATGGCGGCGGCGGCATGGCTGCGGAACCAGCCGGTGCGGCGGGTTTCAAAGGAATCGTGGGCTTGCCGGTGAGCGGCGGCGGCTTGGGCGGCGTGATGCTGCTGAGCGGCTTGGTGATCGGCGCACCACCTGGTTTCGGTGGCGGCGGGGCGCCGGAGAGTGGACGTGTCGCAACTCCGGATGGCGCGGCTGGTGCCGATGGCGGTGCTACGGGCGAGAGGGGCGCTGCTGGTGGTGTGACGGATTCAGGCATTGGAATTTTCGAGGTTTCCTTTTTCGGAACCTGGCCGACAGCCGCCGGTGCGGACGTTCCGGGCACATTGATCCGAACAGTCTCCCTCTTTATCGAGGGCTGCTCGGTCTTCGGGGGGAGCGTGATCCGGATGGTTTCCTTTTTAGTGGAATCGTCTTCTTGCATGTTTGGTTGGTCGGCCATGTTAGTTCGCGGTGGAGAGATTGGTATCTCAGCGTCTCATTCGGGTGTCAACGGGGTTTTCGGTGAAATTCCTGTTCGAGAGGGTTCCTGTACGCCCCGAAGCAGGGATTTGCCCACATCCTTGTTGTGTGTCCGTCGCGGAGGGCGTAGGGACTATTCGCCATTTAACTCCTTAATCCTTATGCACATCGAACCTCTCGAATCCCGTATCGCCCCCGCGACCTTCACCGTCACCACCAATGCCGTCTCCGGCGCGGGCTCGCTGCTGGATGCGGTCGCGCAGGCGGAGGCGGCGGGCGGGCTCGATACGATCACGTTTAATTTACCCGCCAACGAACTCGTCATCCAAGGCGTCCGCATCAACATCAATTCGCCCATGATCTTCGATGGGCGCTCGCAGCCGGGCTACACGGACACACCTTTAGTGCAGCTCAACGGAGTCGGGGTTTTTGATCCCGCCTTCCAGATAAACTCCGGCGCGGCGGGCAGCTCCGTGCTCGGTATGGATGCGCGGTTCTACTTGTTTTCCGGGGTGGATGTGAGGGCGGACGATGTGACTATCGCAGGCTGCACGTTTCACTCGAATGGCGGCGGCATCGACGCGGTTTCGGTGGACAACCTGACCATCGGCGGCGCAGGGGCCAGCGGGAAGAATGTGATAACGGGGAATCACAATGCCGGAATCAGCGTCACCGACAGCTCGAATATTGTCATTCAAAACACAAACATCGGGGTCAGTCGCTCCGGCCTCGTTGCCGGTGGGAACAGCGGTGGTTCTGGAAATGGGGGCATCTTTATGAACTTCGTGGAAGACGTCACTATCGGCGGTGCGGGTGGCCCGAATGTGATTTCCGGCAACACCGGTGCGGGGCTCACTATTTATAATTCCACGGGCGTCGCTCGGGTGCAAAACACCATCATCGGGCTGTATGCAAATGGGACGTTTAACGCGGCTTCCGCCAACACCGGCGGGGGGATTTTGGCGGCAGTGAACGCGGCGCTTTACGTCGGGAACTTCGAATCTACGAACCCGCTTCCAGCCAACTACATCGCCAATAGCGGCGGCGTCGGCATCGACGTCGATACCACGGGTTCGCCCTTCGAAAGCGCACACATCACCGGAGCCTTCATCGGCATCACGCCTGGCGGCGCTCCCGCGCCCAATGCTGGTGGCGGCATTCTCGCGAAGGGCTTGCCGATAGTCATCAGCGACAACAGCATCTGGTCCCCGAGCATCTCGCCGATCCGCACCAGCGCGGCGAGTGCCGTCGTCATCAATAATAACTCGTTCACCACATCCGTGTTGCCGATCGATGTCTTCGGCAATGGTCCGACGGGCAATGACTCGAACGAGCAGGATGCCGTGCAAAACTTCCCGGTCCTCAGCGGCGCATACGCCGACGGAAACGGGAGCTACATCGTGAACGGCACGCTTCAATCAACCCCGAATACGTCAGTTCATCTCACCATTTACGGCGTTGATAGCCGCGACATTATTGGCGATGGGATTGACAATGACGGCGACAGTTTCATCGACGAACCGCCGAGCTACATCGCAGTCAGCGAACTCATCGTGACGACAGATAGCACCGGGTTCGCGATCTTTAGGCAGACGACTGATTCACTCGCAAACTACTCGGGAGTCGCCGCAAATGCCTCGCGGGAAGTGCCGAGCGCGGCTGCGGTTGCCTCCGAGCTTTCCGCCTTCGCATCCGTCGGCCCGGCGATTGTCTTTACGGACACGACGACCATCACGCAGGCCGAGGGGAATACCGGCGTCGCGTTTGCGACCTTCAATGTATCGCTCACGGCCACGGCGACCGGTGCTGTGAGCGTCGCCCTTGCGCCCAGCACGAGCAGCACTGCTATCGGCGGGACTGACTTTTCCTTCTCGCCCGCGATCCTGAATTTCAGCCCCGGCATTTCCAGCATCCAAGTCACCGTCGCCATCACCGGCGACACGCTGGTGGAGCCTGCGGAGTCTATCAATTTCATCCTCGCCAACGTGAGCGGCAACGCCCAGCTCATCGGCAGCACAAAGACCGTCATCATCGCCAACGACGACACATCTTTGCTCGTTGCCACCGATGGGAAAAGCGCGACGTGGCGCGATGTGGACGGCGATTTCGTCACCCTCAAATCCACTAAAGCCATCCTCGACCTCGCCGACTTTTCATTCGTCGCAAAAGGCCTTAACGGTGGCGAAGAACTGCAACTCCTGAACCTCTCCGACGACGGCATCGCCGCAAAAGGAGCGGGCCTCGCATTTACCGCAAAGTTCGACAAACTCAATAATCGGGGCGATGGCTCCGTCCACATCGGCTACCTCAACGCGACCGGCGTGGACTTAGGCGCAGTCGCAATCCCCGGCGACCTCGGCAGGATCACAGCGGGCGACGCGACGGACACCGATGGCGGGCTCAAATCCCTCACCGTCGGCTCCATCGGCGTGCTGGGCACCAGCACGCAAGGGGGCGGCTCGCTCTTCAGCGCAATCACCGGAAAAGTCGGCACACTCACCGTGAAAGGCGACATCATCGGCGCATCCTTAGGGAGCTACGGCGCAATGCTCAACGCCAACGGCGGATTTAGCACAATCACGATTGGCGGCAGCCTCATCACCACCGCCGCGCAACCCGGCTCAGTGCTCTCAACCTCCGGAGACATCGGAGCGATAAAAATCGGCGGCTCCGTGGTGCGCAACGGTGGTAATGCCCAAAACATCCTCGCAACTGGCAAGCTCGGAGCGATCAGCATTGGCGGCGAATTACGCGGCAGCAGCAACGCCGCACCCGCAGTGATCCAATCCGGGAAAACCATCGGGAAAGTGAGCGTCGCCTCCATGTCGTTTGCGGAAATCTATGCAGACGGAAACGCGAACCCTGCGAACGCAGCCGCAGCCATCGCCATCGCCGGAGTGAGCGTCCGTGGGAGCGTCACAGACAGCATCATCCTCGCGGGAGTGCATCGCGGGCTGTCCGGCGGGAATGTGGACGTGCAAATCGGCGCTCTCTCCGTGGGCGGCGATTGGGTGCGCAGCAGCGCAGCAGCAGGCATCAATGCGGGCAACACCGGAGTCTATGGCACCGTTGACGACGCTCTGGCGACACCCTTCGGCACCAACAACGCAGCCATCGTCTCCAAAATCGCGAGCGTGACTGTGAAAGGCCACATCTTTGGCAGCAGTGACAGCGCAGAAAGCTGGGGCTTCGTGGCCCAGAGCATCGGCAAATTCACCCGCGATAAAACCGCCTACACCTTGCGACCAGCGACCACACCGCTCGATGTGTTTAGCGTCTCGCTCCAAGGCAACGTAACTGTGCGCGAAGTGGTTTAATTACCCACCCGCACTTCGCCGTGCGCATTTTTGGGCCGTTCGTGCATTTTGGAAAAAGCCGGAGGGGATTGATTCGAAATGCCTCATGCCCGTGATGAAAATCTTTCCGTTCCAAAGCAGACGATTCCGAATACCTGCACAAATCCAGAGAAGCGTAGTAGTGTAACCAAGCTTCACCGGCGCGGACGGCGCGAACCCGCTCTCGCAGCTCGCGGTCACGGCGGATGGGACGATCCAGCCGCTTAAAAAGTTCGCGGCAACCGCAACACCGCTGGGCTCCAATCCCCGCGGCGCGCTGGTGCGAAGGGGCAACGACTTCTTCGGAGTCACTGAAAAAGGCGGCGCAAACGATAAGGGCACGCTGCTTGAGCCAATTTGCGTGATTGGAGCCCGCGAAAAGCGCGAAAAGACGCTAAAATAGAAGGTTTTCCAGGAAATGAGCGTTCACCCTCCGGGTGAGGCGGTGCTTTTTCGTAAGAGTATGATTTCGCGCCTTTTCGCGCCTTTCGCGGGCCATCCATCGTCGTTT
>JAYSTZ010000137.1:0-1942 GCA_043719365.1 Verrucomicrobiaceae bacterium
TGGAGCAGACGTGGGGCGAGGGCTTTTCCCTCACGCAAATCTCCGGCGCGCTCGACGCCAATCCGCAGACTAAAGTCCTCGGCATCGTCCACGCCGAGACAAGCACAGGCGCGCTTCAGCCGCTGGAAGGAATCGCAAAACTGTGCCGCAGCAAAGGCGTGCTGTTTGTCGTCGATGCAGTGACGTCGCTCGGCGGCCATGAACTCAAGGTGGACGAATGGGGCATCGACGCCATCTATAGCGGGACTCAGAAGTGTCTTTCCTGCCCTCCCGGTCTATCGCCGGTGAGCTTCGGTCCAAAAGCGCTGGAAGCCATGGACGCACGGAAGACCAAAGTGCAGAGCTGGTATCTTGATGTTTCCATGCTTCGCAAATACTACACGGGCGGCGGAGGCGGCGGACGCGTGTATCACCACACCGCCCCCATCAACATGACCTACGCGCTCCGCGAAGCACTGGCCGCGGTCCTTGAAGAAGGTCTCGACGCCCGCATCGAACGTCACCGCGTCCTGCACCTTCGGCTGCGGGCGGGGCTGGAGAAACTCGGCTTGAGCTACGTTCCCACGCGATCGCTGCATACGCTCAATTGCGTTCACGCTCCCGAAGGCCGGGACGAAGCGGGCATCCGCCGCCGACTGCTGGAGGAATACGGAATCGAAATCGGCGCAGGCCTTGGCCCGATGGCCGGGAAAGCCCTGCGCATCGGCCTCATGGGCCACAGCGCGAACATCCGCAATGTGGACCTATTACTTGCGGCGCTGGCGGAGTTGCTGAAGTAATACTGTTTCCACCGTGAAGCGCGGCGAACTGGAAGGAGCGGGGCTTTCCTAAGCCCCGTCTGCGCCGAAGGTGCAGCCCAAAGCCCCCGCCAAGCTGAAACGCGCACTGCCACTTCGTGGCATACGGGGCTTAGGAAAGCCCCGCTCCTTCGCATGCGCCGCGTTTCATTGTGAAATTCGTCTGACCCATGCGGTAAAGAGTCCCCAAGAACAGGATTGAGTATTCAACTCGGCTCTCCCGCGCCCGGAGCTGCGAGTCTGGACATTCAACTCGGCTCCTCCGCGCCCGGAACCGCGAGTTTGGACATTCAACTCGGCTCCCCCGAGCCCGGATCTGCGAGTTTGGACATTCAACTCGGTTCCTCCGCGCCCGGATCTGCGAGTTTGGACGTTCAACTCGGCTCCTCCGCGCCCGGATCTATCGAGTTGAGGATTTTTGACCACCCCTCCGTCAGAGAAGTGGCGATTTTTATACAGAAAACCAACGACTCCTGACACGGATGTTATAATCCGGTTGCGCAGGGTGGAGATTTCGCTTTCTCTCGCCGACATTCTTTAATAACCAGATTTCCTCACATCTATGACGCTCCGCTTCCACCTGCTCCTTCTCGCCTTTCTAGCTTCCGCTCCGCTTTCTTTCGCGGAGGATGAGCCCAGTCCCAAGCAAATCGCGGCGATGCAAAAGGTGATGAAGGCGATCGGGGAGTTGCAGTATCAATCCGGCGAGGTGTCGCTTTTGGAAGGGAAGGCGAAAGTGGTGCTCACGGATGAATTCCGCTATTTAAACGAGGCGGATACGCGAAAAGTGCTCGTGGATATCTGGGGAAACCCGCCGGAACTGGGCAGCACGATGGGGATGATTGTCGAGAAGGGCGTGAATTTTCTCGAAGGAGAAACGTGGGGTGCGCTCCTAAAGTGGACGCCCGATGGCTACGTGAAGGATGATGATTTTGCGTCGATCAATTTCGCGGACATGCTGAAGCAGATGCGCGAAGGGAGCGCGGAGGCGAGCAAGGAGCGGGAGCGCCGGGGCTTTGGAAAGATGATCATGAAAGACTGGGCGCAGCAGCCGCACTACGACCGCGCCACGCACAAGCTGTATTGGGCCAAGGCGTTTGAGGTGGATGGACCGGAGCTGGGACTGAACTACGACATCCGCGTTT
>JAYSTZ010000138.1:0-11083 GCA_043719365.1 Verrucomicrobiaceae bacterium
GAGCAGGGCGTCGCGACATTCTTTGAAGAGCATCCATTGGCTGACTTCATCGAACGGGGTAGCCCCACGGGGAAAAAAAGCGCGCCTCGCAGAGAATTCTTTCAATGAGAAGTGCGGTGAGGATTTTGCCCTGCATCCACGCCTGGCTTGATTCCGCCTTGGTTTTGGGGACGTGCCCGAGTTCAAGGAGCGTCTTTAGTCGCTTAAATGCGAGTTCTACCTGCCAGCGGCATCGGTAGCATTCGAGCACTGCCGAGAGTGACATTTCTTCCTCTGGAAGTGTCGTAATTACGATGATGTATTCGGCATAATCGAGCGTGCGTTGGCGGATTTTCACTCCGTTCTTTTGTGCCTTGCGTAGCGCTTTGCTTTGCGCTTTTCGCGCTTCTTCGGGTGATTTTCGGATGGCGCAGATTCTTGCTTTAATCAGCTTTGCGCAGGGTTTCTTTCTCTTCGTTTTACTTTTCTTCTCGCACGCAAATTGGACATCTTTTTGCGCAGTGTCGCCGACGGAAAGCTCACGGAGCCAATCCAGCGGCTCGAATGGAGCGCCGTCCACGTCGAGCAACGGGAACGCGCTGCTGTGCAAACCAAGGATCACATCCGCTCCGATTTCGACGAGTGCCGCGACCGCGAGCCGATCATTGTAGGCGCGATCCACAAGCACGATGTCGCCGCGTTCGCAGGGTAATCGCTTGAGGCTTTCGCCTCCTTTTGCGTCGGTGAGTTCGAAGAAATCGCAGCACAAAGACGGCAAGCTGACGCTGTAGTGAATTCGCCAATCAGTGCCAGTGCTCCCTGGCTCTTGAATGTCCGTCCCATCAAGGATTCGGAGCTTTCGCGTCGAAGGCCAGAGTTCCTGTTTGTATTGAAGAAATGGTTTGATTCCGTCGATCAAATACGCAGTGAGACTTTGCAGCCAGCGGTGCGATGTGCAGAGCCTTTTATGCAAGGCCATTGCGTTGAGGGACGCGAGCCCGCGCACTTTGGCTCGGGCGACTGTCTGTTCCAAAGAAAGTCCGCCCGCAGCGTGCATCAAAATGAGGCGCAGTAACTGTTCGGCATTTTCAATCGCCCCTCGTTTTCGCTTCATCGCGCCGTGCTCGCGGGCGCTGATGTTCAGGTCTTCGGGAAGAAGTCGGCGGATCGCCGACCATTGGTCTTCAATCAAGGTCGTGGTCGTTTGCATCCCCGCAAGAATGCAGGGAATTCAGAGGAATGCAATCCTTAGGTATATGCTTATGGGGCATGCGGCCTATGGGCGGGGCGTAAAGGGCGGGACAAAACCGTGTAGATTGGCTGGCAGGTTTGCCGCTGCGTCTTGGCTGTGAGGCTCGGCCTTCCATTCCAGAAATAGACGGGTGTACGAATCAATGAACCAATCGCGATCGGGTGATTCATGGCGGATTCCGTACGGCTCCCGTGCTACGCCAGTAACTCCGGGATTAATTTTCCCTCCACATTTGTGAGCCGGCGCTGGATGCCATTGTGCTCGAAGCTGAGGCGCTCGTAGTCGAGGCCGAGCAGGTGAAGGATGGTGGCGTTGAAGTGGTAAAGCGGGTGGATGTTTTCGATGGCCTTTTGCCCGAGGTCGTCGGTGCGTCCGTGGCTCACGCCGGGCTTCACGCCTGCGCCGGTGAGCCAGCAGGTGAAGCCGTCGGGATTGTGGTCGCGACCCTTCGCGCCTTTTTGGAAGAACGGCATCCGGCCAAACTCCGTGCACCAAACGACGAGCGTGTCTTCGAGCAAGCCTCGTTGTTTCAGGTCGCGAATGAGCGCGGCGGCCGGTTGGTCGAGGATTTCGGCATGCACGTCGTATTGCTCTTTAAGCGCGTTGTGTCCGTCCCAGTTTAGCTTTCCGCCGCTGGCGTATGCACCGTTGAAGAGCTGCACGAAGCGCACGCCCTTCTCGATGAGTCTGCGGGCGAGGATGCAGTTTTTTGCGAAGGAGGCTTTGTCAGGATTCTGTGCGTCGTCTGCGCCATACATTTTCAAAATGTGCGCGGGCTCGGTGCTGAGGTCGTTGATTTCCGGCACGCTCAGTTGCATCCGCGCGGCGAGTTCGTAGCTGGCGATTCGAGCGGCGAGCTTGCCGTCGCCGGGATTTGCTTCGAGATGGCGGGCGTTCATGCGTTGCAAAAGCGAGCGAGCGGCGCGGTCGGCATCGCCGGAAACTCCGGGCGCGGAGAGATGGCGCACAGGATTCTTCGATGACATCGTGGTACCCTGAAACGCAGCGGGCAAGAAGCCTGGCCCCCAATTGTTCGCGCCGTTCTGCGGCACGCCCCGCGGGTCGGGAATCGCGACATACGACGGCAGGTCCTGACTCTCGCTGCCGAGCGCATACGTCACCCACGAGCCCAGCGACGGAAATCCATCGAGCACGAATCCGGTGGAAAGAAAATTCTCCGCCGGGCCATGCGTGTTCGATTTGCTCGTGAGCGAGTGCACGAATGCGATGTCGTCCGTCAGTTCCGCGAGATGCGGGATCATGTCGCTCACCCACTTGCCAGTCTTGCCGCATTGGCGAAACTCGTATTGTGGCCGCGCGAGGTTTCCCGCCGGGCCTTGAAACGTGACGGCTGGACCACCGGGCAGCGGTTTGTCGTCCCACTTGATGAGCTCCGGTTTGTAATCCCACGTCTCTAATTGGCTCACCGCGCCCGCACAAAAAATGACAACCACATTCTTTGCCTTGCCCGGAAAATGCGGCTGTCGCGGCGCATACGGCCTCGCCAGATCGATGATCGGCCCGTGGCCCTCCGCAGCGAGCAGTCCATCGAGCCCGAGTAGATTCGTCAGCGCGATGGAGCCGAGCGCAGTCGCGCTGCTCGAAAGAAACTGGCGGAGATCGAGCAAAGCGCGGCCTGCGTTGGAAAGATGTTCGGCGTTCATGATGGAGAGCGAGATTGACTTTTTGCCGCTGTCAGACAATGGTTGTCAGACATGAGCACGGTAGCGACATTCACTTTGAGAGACCTCAATCGACAGTCGGCGAAGATTCTGGCTGCGGTGCGGAAGTACGGCAGCGCCGAGATCACGACTCGATCTGGCGAGATCTTCACTCTGGCCCCCAAGAAGGTAGAGGCGCGTAGCCGCAAGAAGGAGAAGGAGACTGATCCCGGCGTGGAGTTCTTCCGGCGAGCCGAAGAGCGTGCAAAACTCTTCCGGGAGATGGGGTATGTGCCGCCAAAGCCCGGTGAGTGGGATGAGGAGCGTTTCAACCGTATCATTGCCGGGGAAGAATGAATGCCTACGTCGATGCTAACGCGCTGGTGCGTCACTACCTTGATGTCGAAAAGCGCCATCAACTCGAAGGCTTGCTGGTTGACCCAAAGTCTCCAGGGGGCTGGTCTGTGCCAGTCACGGAGCTCCTTCGATTTGAGGTGAACAATGCCATTGAACGCATGGTCTTCGAAACCCGCAACGGTGGAACGGCCCGAGTCTCGATGGAAATGGGCATGGTTGCTCATTCTGACTTTGAGGCAGATTTGACCGAGAATCGCTTTCTTCGCCGGACGCCCCTCACCCTCACCGACATCGAAACCGAGTTCGACACGCTCGCGCGGCGCTACACGGCCACGCACGGCTTTCGCACCCACGATGTCATTCATGTTGCTTCGGCGTTGAAGCTTCGATGCAAACGCTTTCTCTCCTTCGATGCGAAGGCGAACGCGTTGGCCAGGCTTGTGGGGTTGAAGACGCTCTGAGTTCATGGGATGAAAAGGAACTCGTTGCTGTTAAATAGGGCGCGGCAGAGCACGGCGAGGCCGTGCTTTTGGACACTGGGCAGAGCGTCATGCACTTCCTCGGCGGTGGGTTCTCGGGTGAAGGCGAGTTGATAGGCGAGGCGGATTTGTCGGGCGAGGTCGTCGCCGGCTTCCTTTTTCACGCGCACGGCGAAGGCTTCGGAGACTTGCAGGGTGAATCGGCTGTTGAAGAGGTTAAGCGCTTGAATGGGCGTGGTGCTGGCGCGGCGGATGGCGGTGCTTTGACCGGCGTCCGGGCAGTCGAATGCGCCGAAGACGGCCTCGGGTTCGCGGCGGACTTTTTGCGCGTAAATCATGCGGCGCTGGTTTTCGGGCGTGAGGGTTTCCACGGGATTGAATCCGCTCAAGCCGCCGCGTTGGTCAAAGAGATTGAAGCCGCGGCCATACATCGTGAGGTTGAGTTGACCACTCACCGCCAGCATGGAGTCGCGGATGGTTTCGGCTTCGAGGCGGCGTCCGGGGAAACGCCAGAGCAGCCGGACGTCGGCGTCCAGTGTGGCTGCGGCTCTAGCCCCATCGGTTCCGCCAGAGCCGAAGTTCCTTTGCCGATACGTCTCCGACATCACGATCAGCCGGTGCATGTGCTTTACGCTCCAGCCGCTCCGCATGAACTCCCCAGCGAGCCAGTCTAGCAATTCAGGGTGCGTGGGTTTCATTCCGTTGTGTCCAAAGTCGCTCGGCGTTTCCACAAGCCCCGTGCCGAAGTGTCCCTGCCAGATGCGGTTCACCATCACTCGCGCTGTCAGTGGGTTCTTTGGGTTGGCAATCCAGTCTGCAAGCGCTTTTCGACGCTCCTGCTCGGGCGTGGTTTTCGCCAGCGCCAGGTCGCCGAACGCGCTCAGCACTGCGGGGACAACTTCGTCTTTCGGCTGCTCGGGATCGCCGCGGCTGAGCAGCCGGATTTCCTCCGGTTCGGTGAACATCCCGCCGAAGACAACCGGTCCTCGCGCCAACTCGGCTTTCCGTTTCTCAAACCGGGAGAATTCGGCGACCGCTCCTTTCAGCCCGCCGCCTTCTTCGAGCACGAGCACATCTGCCGTGATTCCCGTGCCGGTCTTTCCACCGCGCAGAATAATCCGGCTCTCGCGCCGAAGGTCCTGAATCCCAGCATCGCGCAGCCCGCTCCATAGCGGGGTCTTTTCAGAATCGCCTTCGGTGACATTTGCGAGGCGAAATTGATCGGCGTTTCCGATTTCGGTCTGGTCGTCGCGCGTCGCGAGATCGCCATCGCGGTCGAGCACGTAACGCGCATCGTGCGTATGCACTCCGCTGCCATGCACGCCCCACGAGAGCCACACGCGGAAGCGACCTTCGACGCCGGGATTCCAAGTGAAAGTGTCGGCGTCCGGCACGTTGTCCCACCACGTGTACCGACCGTGGCTGATGTTCGGAACCCAGTCCGCGCCGCCTTCATCATCGCGATAGCCGCGCCCTTTTCCGGCGGGGTTTTCGCCGTGGCCGTTCTTTTTTTTCAGCGAAGTCGTACGTGCGGAATCTTCGTCATCGATAAATATCACGCGCCCCGTCCCGGCTTTTGGTTTCTGCACTTCAAGCTCAGCTAATTCCTTCTTTCTCAGCTCTTCCGAAATGCGATCGCGAAGCGGCCGTTCGCCGTATTGGACGCCCGCGAAGAACGCCTGCATCGCGTAGTAATCCTTCGCGGTGATGGGGTCAAATTTGTGATCGTGACACCGTGCGCATCCGACGCTCAGAGCGAGGAACGTCTGTCCGACATTGTTCACGATTTCATCGAGCGAATCCTGTCGAGCCAGTCTCATGGACGGCGCGTCTTTGCCGATTTGGTCCGGCAGCAACGCGGAAGCCGTGACGAGAAATCCCGTCGCCGCATCCTCGCCCATGGCATCGCCAACGATCTGTTCTTTGATGAAGCGGTCGTACGGCGTGTCGTTGTTGAACGAGCGGATGACATAGTCACGATAGGGCCACGCGTTCGGACGTTCGGTATTCACTTCAAATCCGTGCGTATCGGCGTAGCGCACGACATCGAGCCAGTGCTGCGCCCAGCGTTCGCCATAGCGCGGGCTGGCGAGGAATTCGTCCACCAGCTTTTCCAATGACGAATCACGAATGACGAATGAAGAACCTGAGCGGCATTCCGCGACGAAGGCTGATACTTGCTCCGGTGTGGGTGGCAGACCGGCGAGATCGAAAGCGATGCGTCGTATCAGCGAGACTGGATCGGCGGGTGGCGAACGGTGCAGGCCGCACTCGGCGAGTTTGGCGTCGATGAATGAATTGATGGAAAGTGGCTGCTGCTTCAGCCGCTCCGTTCCGGCTGAATCCGAAACCACTTTGAAGCTCCAGTGGTCGCGCTTGTCCGCAAGCCGGATACGATCCACGCCGTCGGGCCACGCCGCACCCTCATTGATCCAGCGCGTGAGCGTATCGATTTCCGCAGCAGACAACCGTCCGCCCTTCGGTGGCATCAATTCGTCCTCGTTGGTCGTGCTGATAAGATGAATGAGCGGACTCTCCTCCGCCTTGCCAGGAACAATGTCCGGCCCTTGATCATCGCCGCCCTTCAAAGCCGCCGCCTTCACATCCAGTCGAAAGCCGGACTTCTGCTTTTTCTCCCCGTGACACTCCACACAGTGTTTCTCAAAAATCGGTCGCACATCGCGCACGAAGTCAACCGGCGCCGCAGAAGCGCATGCGCTGAGGCACAGCGAGAATACGAACGCGTAGTTTATTGAGCGGCACTTCATCGATGGCAGCTTGGCAGTTTATGCCCGCCTTTCCCAGCATCAACTCTCGCCGGAGTCGCGCGCGGGTGGCTCACGCGAGGATTGCTTTGATGACATGGCCGTGCACGTCGGTGAGGCGGCGCTTCACGCCGTTGTTGTAGAAGTTCAGTTTCTCGTGGTTCAGGCCGAGCCGGTGCAGCGCGGTGGCCTGGAGTCGTAGCAGCAGGCGGGGTCCACGGCGGCTTTGAATCCAAGCTCATCCGTCTCGCCGAATGACACGCCGCCCTTGATCCACGTCTTCACAACCGCAATTTGGGCGGCAGAAAGCGGATCGCCTTTCGGCAGCCTTGGCAGAGACCATTGCGGCGAATGTTTACAGCGTGATTTGCCGGATCATTGTGAGTCGGCTTGCTTCGGTTTTCCGGGCTTCGTGGGTGTATCGACGAGCGCCAGTCCATTGTCGGAAGGCATCGCGTTGTGCCACGCGAGCAGCGCTTTCGTGAGTCGCGCGACGTCGTCGGGATACTGCGCAGCGAGGTTCTTCGTTTCGCCACGGTCGGCGGCGAGGTTGTAGAGTTGCGGCTCGCTGCCGTCGTATTCGCAGAGCAGCTTCCAATCGCCATCGCGCACCGATAGCGCGGGCAGGAGTTCTGGCGATGGCGGCATGGTTTTGCGGTCCGGCGGACGCCGCCAAAAGATCGGCGCTTTGCGCGAAGCGGTGGATTCGCCGAGCAGGACGGACGCGAGGTTTTCGCCATCGAACACGACTTCCGCTGGCGGCGCGACTTTCGCAATGGCGAGTAGCGATGGCGCGAGATCGAACGCGGCGAAGACGGATCGCTTGTTGTGTGTGCGGACCTTGGATTTGTCCATCAGCCCCGGTGCCCACGCGATTAGCGAAGAGCGCGTGCCGCCTTCGTAGAGCGTTCCTTTTGTCCCGCGAAACGGTCCGGCGCTGCCCGCTCCAGGCTCGGGGCCGTTGTCGGAAAACACGAGGACGATTGTGTTGTCCCGCAGCGCGGGGGTGTTGCGGATGTGGTTGAAGAGCCTGCCGAGCTGGCGGTCCGCTTCCGTCAGCACCGCGCGGTAGAGCCCGCGTTTTCCGTCGGCCCATTTATCCACTGGCGGCCAGAACGGACTGTGAACATCGTCCGGCCAGATGTTCACGAAAAACGGCTGCTTTGCTGCGTTCGCTTTGTCGATCAACGGAATTGCCGCATCGATATAACCGCCTGTGATTTGCGAGCGCTGCATCCACGTCACCGGCTTGCCTAGGCGCTCGGCATCGGCCCAGATTCTTCCGGGTTCCGTCGCGCCGGGCTTCATTGTGAGCGGCAGGAGCTTTGGTCCCATGCCCTCGAAGTTTGTGAGCGATTCGTCGAATCCATATTCCGAGATCGCGGGCGCATCATCGACATCGCGCTGACCGCCCATGTGCCATTTTCCAAAGTGCCCCGTCGCGTAACCACTCTGCTGGAGTGTGCGAGCGAGTGTCGGTGCTTTTGGGTCGAGCCAGTTCGCCACGCCGCGTTGAGCGTTGTCCGCGCGGTTATTGAGAAACGATGTAATTTTCCACCGCTGCGGATACTGCCCGGTCGTCAGCGCGCACCGCGACGGCGAGCAAATCGGCGAGTTCACGGAGAACTGCGAAAAGCGAATCCCCTCCGCCGCGAGTCGGTCCACATTCGGCGTCTGCGCGTCCTTATTTCCAAAGCACGAGAGGTCGCCCCAGCCCATGTCATCGATCAGGACCACGACAATGTTCGGACGCTCCGCTGCAAGGGGCAGCCGAACACAGCAGCGCGGCGACCGCGAGAAATTTGAGGACGGTTTTCATGGAGAGAGGTTTCATCAATTTCTGGTGATTGCACGGAGGACGGCGTTCAGGATTTCCAGCATCCGCCGGTTTGTTTCCGCGTCCTTCACCGCTACGCGAATCGCATGGATTCCGAGATTCGTGCCCATGCGTGCTGCGTCGCGGAGGAACAGTCCGTGTTCGCGACACTTCGCTACGACATCGCTAGCGGTGGGTCCATTTTCGGGCAGATGACAGAGCAGAAAATTCGCAGCGCCGGGAATGACGTGCCATCCGAGGCCCGCGAGGCCATCCGCGAGTTGCAGTCGCAGCGACGCAGTCTCACGCCACCGGGCGGTGTAGTAGTCGGGAGACTCCAAGGCGCGCACCGCGGCGAGCTGCCCGAGCAGACTCACGGCCCACGGCGGAGTGAATGCGTGCAGTTCCTCGAGTTGATGCGGGCTTGCGCAAAGATACGCCACCCGCGCACCGCTAAGCGCGTAGGCTTTCGACATGGATTTGCACACGACGATGTTCCGGCTTTGCGCGGCGATTCGCTCGAGCGACTGCGCCGAGTCCACAAAATCCACATACGTTTCATCCACCCACACGCGGGTCGCGGGATGAGCGGCTTCAAGCACCGGAGCGAGCGACGCGGCTTTCACGTGGCGTCCGGTCGGGCTGTTCGGATTTACGAAAACGACGAGATCGTATGGGATGCGCAGCGCCGCCTCGAGTTCGTTCATTGCGACATCGTAGTTGTCTTCCCGCCGCAATGTCAGCCGGTCCACCGTGCATCCGATGACCTTTTCGAGGACGTGTGCGTATTCGCCGTAAGTAGGGTCGAGCAGCAACACGCGGGACTTTCGATTCAACCATCGCGGCAGAGCACGGAAGATGAGATCGGACGAACCAGAGCCCACGGCGATGTTGCTGGGCTTCACGCCGCGTGCCGCGGCAATCGTCTCCACAAGCCCTTCGCAGCCCGTCGGAGGCGATGTGCGCAGCAGCCACGCGAGATGTTCGGTGAGTGAAGACACAACGGACGGAGCAGGCGGAAACCACGCATCGAGCACATCGGCATTGATGATCCCAGATACCGTATGAAGCTTGTCGAAGCGCGGGCCGACCGCTTCAAAAAACGCGCCGCCGTGGAAGCACGCCGCCGGTTTGCGCAGCGGAAAGCCAACCGCCCACCGCGTGCCCCGCTCCAGCAGAGTCACGAGTCCCGGAACGCTGTCCATCCGATCCCGAAGCCCTTGCAGCGTTGCGTGAAGTAGGTGGTAATGCACCGCACCCGACTGCACCTGCATACCGCAGTCCAGCAGCCCCGCCTTGAGATACGCCGAGAGCACCTCGCGTCTCCCGATCGCCGCGATGTGCGTGCCGCCGTGCGCCTCGATCCAACGCAGCGCTGCGTACCCCAACAGAGCTGCCACACGGCTGCCGCGATACGGCTTCTGCACGGTCAGCAGTCGAATCTCATAGAGACCTTCATCCACCGCAAATGGCAGGTCGCCGCGGGCAAAATACTTGTCGATCGAGTATCGTCCGCATTCCGGCGGAGTCAGGCTGATGAAACCCGCGACTTCATCCCCGCAACCAGCCACGAGGTAAACGTTCGCTTCATCCAGATTGTCCGTAAGCCGCTCGTCGGGATTGACAGCATGCTGCCCGATCTCCCGCGCATAGACTTCGTGCCGCAGACGATAGATCACCTCGCGGTCCGATTCCGTTGCGAGCCGAAGCTCAAAACCGTCTTTTGGTGCTGGGCGGTGTGTTTCTCTCATTCGTGCATCATCGTAACCGACGCCGTGAGAAACAATACAGATATACTCGGCGAGCGCCGCCTCAGTATTTCGCACCCGCTCCCGTCCTCGGGGCACCCAGCGTTTGATCGCAAATTGTGGTCGGTTCACGCCAATTGGCGGGAAGCCAACTGTGGCGCGTCCCTGCGAAAAGGTGCGTAATGAAATACACGTCGCAATTCCCGGGGGGAGGACAGCCATGAGCGTTCTCGCACTCACCATCTTCGTCACGCTCGCACTGATCTGCTTCTTTCTGGTGCTGTTTGTCCTCAGCGTCATGGAAGGAAAGAGCGGGCCGCAGGACGCGCTGCTGCCGCTGGATGTCGATAGCAACGACATCATCAAAGACGGAGGCTTGAAATGAGCACCGCAGCCATGGGTGAAAAAGTCACCATCACTTACGATGACAAGATCGTCCGCCGTTTTATGGGCGCATCGCTCATCTGGGGAATTGTCGGGATGCTTGTCGGCGTGGTCATCGCGCTGCAGCTCGCGTTTTGGAAACTGAACTTCGATACGCCCTGGCTGACCTTCGGACGGCTCCGTCCGTTGCATACCAATGCGGTCATCTTCGCGTTTGTCGGCAACATGATGTTTGCAGGTATCTATTACTCCACGCAGCGGCTCGTGAAAGCGCGGCTCGCCTCGGATTTTTTGAGCGGTCTGCACTTTTGGGGCTGGCAACTCATCATCCTCTCTGCGGCGATTACGCTGCCGCTGGGGCTGACACGCGGGAAGGAATACGCAGAGCTAATCTGGCCGATCAACATCGCCGTGGCGCTCATCTGGGTCGTGTTTGCGATCAACTTTTTCTGGACGCTCGCGAAGCGCAACGAGCCGACGCTTTACGTGGCGATTTGGTTCTACATCGCGACCATCATCACGGTCGCGATGCTCTACATCGTCAACCATCTCTCCATCCCGACGAGCCTCATCCACAGCTACCCGATCTTCGGCGGGGTGCAGGATGGACTGGTGCAATGGTGGTATGGACACAATGCCGTG
>JAYSTZ010000139.1:0-11065 GCA_043719365.1 Verrucomicrobiaceae bacterium
TTCCCGAGGGTTCATTCCGATGCCGTGTGCAGCATCGAGTTTTCTCCCGACGGCAAACTCATCGCGACCGGTGCCGCCGACAAAATGGCGCGGGTAACCGACATAGCGACGGGGAAAGTCGTCCGCAGTTTTGAAGGTCACACGCATCACGTGCTCGGGGTCAGTTGGAGTGCGGATGGCCGCACTGTGGCCACCGGAGGCGCGGAGGGCATGGTGAAGGTCTGGGACTTCGTCACCGGCGATCGCAAAAAGAATATCGAAGGTTACGAGAAGGAAGTCACCGCAGTGCGCTTCGTCGCGGCGAGCGGTAATTTGCTCACGAGCTCCGGCGATAACCGGGTCCGCCTCGTGGCGCTCGACGGCAAGGAAGTCCGCGCCTTTCCCGAGGTCGCCGACTTCATGCAGAGTGCAGCCGCGAGCGCCGACGGGAAGTTCGTCGTCGCTGGCGGACAGGACAGCGTTTTGCGCATCTGGAACGGCGCGGATGGCAAGGCGTTCGCAAAGTTTCCGCTCGAAAAAGCGGCCGCTCAGAAGAACTGAGACACCACTCCGATGCTCAACTTCCACGACTCGATTCCGACCGGTTCAGTGATGGGAAGGCGGAACTTTCTTCGCGCAGGCGGGCTTGCGCTCGGAGGGTTGACGCTCGGGGATTTGCTCAAGGTGCAAGCCGCGGCGAAAGCGAAGAATCTGCCGGTGCGCGACAAGTCGGTGATCTTCCTTTTCATGCACGGCGGACCATCGCAGTTCGAGACGTTCGACCCGAAGATGGACGCGCCATCGAACATCCGCAGCGCGACGGGTGAGGTGAAGACGTCGATTCCCGGCATTACCTTTGGGGCCACGTTTCCAAAGCTCGCAAGGCTTGCGGACAAATTCACCGTCGTGCGCTCATTCGTCACTGGCGACGGGAATCACGACATCAAGCCGGTCGTGAGCCGCGACACGCTGAAGGCGAATATGGGTTCGCTTTACTCGCGCATCGCCGGGCCGGTGAATCCTGCAACCACGATGCCGACAAACATCGCGCTCTTTCCCCGCGCCGTGAATCCCGGAGCGGGCGAGGCAGTCAAAAACTTTGGCGACCTTGCCGGCGCAGGGGAAGTCGGTGCTGCGTATGCGCCGGTAGTTCCTGGAGCGGGTGGCGGCTTGCAAGAGGATCTCAAATTACACCTGCCGCAGGAACGCCTCAATGATCGGCGCGGTCTGCTTTCATCGCTCGATGAATTCCGTCGGCGTATCGACCACAGCGGACAGATCGAGACGATGGGGACGATTCAACAACAAGCGTTTGACACGCTGCTCGGCGGTTTGTCCGGCGCGTTTGATCTCGGGGGCGAAGATCCTCGAGTCGTCGCGCGCTACGACACCGCGTCGCTCGTGCCGCGCGACCGGATCAGCAAGAAGTGGAACAATCACAAGAACTACGGCGACCACGCCGAATCGCTCGGCAAACTCCTGCTCATGGCGCGGCGTCTCTGCGAACAAGGATGTGGCTTCGTCACGGTGACGACGAGTTTCGTATGGGACATGCACGCCGACGTAAATAATGCGACGCTTGTCGAGGGAATGGGCTATGTAGGCACGCCATTCGACCACGCCGTAGCCGCATTCATCGAGGACATCGAAGCACGCGGACTCAGCGAAAAAATCCTGCTGGTCTGCTGTGGCGAAATGGGCCGCGCACCGACCATCAACAAAGACGGCGGCCGCGACCATTGGGGCAACCTTGCGCCACTCATGCTCTACGGCGGCGGATTGAAAATGGGGCAGGTCATCGGCCAATCCACGCGAAACGGCGGCGAACCCGCATCCGACATCGTCACCCCGCGCGACCTCATGGCGACCATCATGCATACCCTCCTCGACATCGGCGAAGTCCGCTTGATGGACGGCATCCCGAAGAACGTGCTCGACGCGGTAACCGGCGGACAGCCGATCAAAGGCCTCGTTTAAGCCGTCGGCAGAATCTCCTCGATCGGCGCGCCGAAAGGCAGGATGGGCATCGGGCGGCCTTGCAGGTCGAACGTGCTCTCCGTGTAGTCGATGCCGAGGTGACGATAGACAGTCGCCCACAAGTCGTTCGGCGACAACTGACGGTCCACAGGATGTTCGCCGCGGGCGTTGGTTGCGCCGACGATTTGGCCGGTACGCATTCCCCCGCCGCTCACGAGCATCGACATGGCGTTCGGCCAATGGTCGCGGCCGGGTTGGATGACTTTCGTTTGCGTGCCGACGCTGTGCTCGACTTTTGGCGTGCGTCCGAATTCGCCGGTCGCGATGACCATCACGTCTTTGTCGAGACCGCGGGCGTAGAGGTCGTCGATGAGCGCTGTCAGCGCCTGATCGTAATACGGCATCTTCCAGCGGAGGTCGGAGTAAATGTCGCAGTTCACTGCGTGCGAATCCCAGTTGTAGCAGCAGTCCGCCGGCATTTTCCCGCCTGGGTTCTCCCACACCATGGTGACAAAGCGGCTGCCTGCTTCCACGAGGCGACGGGCCATCAGTCCGCGCTGTCCGTACGCGTGGCGACCGTAGCGTTCGCGCACGCTGTCGGGCTCGCGCGAGAGGTCGAAAGCCGTCTGCACTTTCGGCGAAGTGAGCATGTGAAACGCGCGCTGGCTGAACTCATCCATCGCGCCCATGAGCCCGCTGGAATCCGCGTCGCGACGCAGGCGGTCCATGCCTTCCAGCAAATGCACACGGTCATCGAGCCGCGATTGCATGTCGGGCGTGAGGCCGATGTTTTGCACTTTAAAATCCGCCGCGCTCGGATCTCCCGCGACCATGAACGGCGTCGTGCTCGCGCCGAGCCACGCTGCGCCGAGCGAGAATGTATCGATGCCTTGCCGCCCGCCATCCACGCCTGCGACGCAAGGCGGCATCGCTTGCTCGGGACGCGAGAGCATTTTGCTGACGATCGACGTCACGGCGGGCGCGTCGTTCACAAAGCCCGTCGGCGTCGCCGGAGCGCGGCCGGTGAGGAAGCGCTTGTGCCCGCCGCCGTGGTCGGCGAACTCGTGACACACCGAGCGAATGAGGGTGTATTTGTCAGCCATCTTCGCGTGCATCGGAAGCAGCTCGCACACATCAATGCCCGACACGTTCGTCTTGATGGGACGCAAAAGTCCGCGGTATTCGAGCGGCGCATCGGGCTTCATATCGTAGCTTTCGAGGTGCGGCATCCCGCCGGGCAGCCAGATGAAAATGACCGACTTCTCCCGAACCTTGCGCCCCGCCGCCTTCGCCACGGTTTCCGCGCGCAAGACATCGCTCATGCCCAGCCCAAGCAGGCTCAGCGCGCCGGCTTCGAGGAAGCTGCGGCGGGAAATCGGCCCCCGGCATCGGGTGTTGGGCAGGAAGTTTGACGTGAAAGACATGGCTCTCGTGAACATTCCAAGTAGCGGATATTTCTTAGCTTCGGGCTTCCCATTCCAGCGGGAAAAATCCTGCGGTCATAAGGCATTTCGACAAGCTACTGCCCATTTTTCAGTTTGCGGTCCCGGAATCACACGAAGCCAGATACGTTCCAAAGCAGCCGCTAGGTCCGTGCCTTCTCGTAGATGCGCCGGGCGGAATCACCCAGCACTGCGAGCCCTGTCACGCGCCACCACGGAATTCCAAATATCGCCGTCGGCCACGCTTTCAGCGCCCTTGCGATTTCCCCAAGACCCGCGCTCCGGGAGAGCGTGAGCAAATTGTAGCCGACCCGCTCGTGAATCGCGGCGAGTGTGCGGCGGAAGTCCGGCGTGCTGCTCACGCCGGGCCAGGTCGCTTTCGAGCGGGCGACGAGTCCATCGAGCAGACCGCGAAATGCGCGCAGCTTTTCGGGCACGACCCGTGAGCGGAAAAGTGCGATGAGATCGAGGTCGGCCTCGCTTGCGGGCGTGCCGAAGAGCCGCTCGAAGTGCCGCGCCTGCACCCGCCGGATCAGCTCGGGGCGTTTGTGCGTTTGCGTAATTGAAGTGTTCACGACGCGCAGCGTGAGAAGGCGCTCGGAGAGATTTGCGAGCGCGTGCCGCTCGCTCATTCGCGACCACAGCTCGTAGTCCTGCGATGCGGGCCACGCTTCATCGTAGCCGCCCACCGCGACGACTGCGGCTTTTCGGAACGTGACTGCGGAATGTGCAAGCGCGTTGTCAAAAAGGTGCGCGAACGCGATGCCGCGATAGCTGAGCGGAAAGTTCTTTTTGCCCAGCGAGCGCCCATCTTGATCCACCAGCCACGCCTGCGAGCCGACGACGGCGCAGGTGGGATGCCCGCTGAGAAACGCGATTTGGAGAGCGAGGCGATGCGGCTCGGAGAAGTCGTCTGCGTCTTGCCGGGCGATCAGTTCGCCGCGTGCTTCGCGCAGACCGACGTTCAGCGCGGCGGTGAGGCCGATGTTTTGCGGCAGCTCAATGACGCGGATGCGTGGGTCGGTTTGTGCACGGAGGAAGTCGCGTGTGCCGTCTGTGGAAGCGTCGTCGAGGATGAGAAACTCAAACTCGCGAAACGTCTGCGCGAGGATGGATGCGACGGCCTCCGCGAGATACGGCAGGCCGTTGTGGGCGGACATGAGCACGGTGACTTTCACCGCAGCAGCCCCTCGAAAATCGCGCCGTGTGCATCCACCCAAGTCTCCTTGCGAAAGAGCCGCTCCGCCCGCGCCCGCGCTGCTGCGCTGCGCTGCGGCCACTCGCGCATCACCCGCGCCACCGCCGCTGCAATCGCCCGCGCTGGCGGGTAGCTGGCGTGAAACCAATCCCGCTCCACATTGAGCAACTCGCCGCCGTCCTCGCCGACGATCTCCGGCATTCCTCCACTCGCCGATGACACGACAGGGATACCGCACGCGAGCGCTTCGATTGCTACGGTCGGACACGGATCGTGGTACTTCAGATGCAGCAAAACGTGTGAGCTTTGGTAGAGCCGCACCGCTTCATCCTGCGTGAATGCGGGCCGCATCGTGACAAGCTCCGCGAGCCGCAGCCGGGTGACGACCTCATGCACTTCCGCGTCCGCATTTTGCCAGCGCAGCTCGCCCGCGATGGTGAGCGTGGCGCGGTGCCCGGCATCCAGCAGCACGCGCAAAGTCTCCAGCGCACCGATGACGCGGAAGGGCTGATAATGCGTGCCCGCGGCAAGCAGCCGCCACGAGTCCAGCGGCGCGGGCTGCGGGGTAAAAACGGACGTATCGGCGGGATTGATCAGCACGCTCGACGCGCCCGACGCAGGCTCCAGCCAACGGTCCGCCGACTCGCGGCAAAACGCGCTTTGATAAACCACATGGTCCGCCAGCCGCAGCAACCGTCGCATCGGGAAATTCGTCTCCCAAGCCCGCACGCCCGCCCACGCCGGAAAGCCCACGCCGTTTTGATTCCACACAAACTTCGCTCCGCGCTTCTTTGCCCAGAGCACGAGCTCGCGAGCAAATGGCGGCGGCGCACTGCTGACGAGATAAAGCACATTGAACGGATCGGTCTCCGGCCAACGCTCGGCGAGGTGGGTGAGCTTCACCCGCCCGCCAGCGACCAGCCCATCCTCACTCGGCACGCTCCCATAATTCACCACCGAAGCGCCCGCAGGCACGCGCAAACTCCGCGACGCAAACTCACGCCGCGCCGCGAGCAGCGCCGGGATTCCGAGTAGTTGGCGGATGGTGAATCGGAGCATTTTAGCGAGAGCGCGTTTGGAGTTCCGCCTTTAGGCGGCTGCGTCCGCGTGAAACGCGGGCGGGGAACCGCCTAAAGGCGGAACTCCGAACGATGTTCCCTACGCGAGCGGCGTGTGAGTGCCGCGAGGCTTTGGAGTGCGGGGGCTTGACCCCGCTTTTCTTTCCACGGGTTTGCGCGTCGAGCTTCGAGAAAATGTGAGAGGCCCAATCGCGCTTCGCCATCGTCCAACGCAGAAAGCTCCTTCCGCCGAAAGTGAAAGCGGGGTCAAGCCCCCGCACTCCAAAGCCTCGCGGCACGCTCGATACCTCTCCGGTTTGGCTACCAATGGGCCACAGAGATACGACAGGTCGAGCAGCGAAAGTAGTCTCCGACTTTAGTCGGCACGACGTGATAAAGAGAAAACGGGCACGCTTCGCAGAGAGGCACCTTGAGTAAATTTCTACACGGTCTCTGCTGGTCGCGATGTGCCGACTCCTGACTAACGAATTTGCAAGGTGTTCAAAGACAAGGCTTTGTTTTGCCCGCAGATTACGCAGATTCGCTCCATTGAAATGTGCGTAATCTGCGGGCAAAACCCCGGTGCTACTCCCGCTTCCAATCCGCCCTCGCTGTTCTTTGCTAAAATCGGGGACTACTTTCGTGCTCCGCCGCTTGCCGTTTCTTCGGCCTGAGATAGTCTCATATTCATCCGCACTACCGAGCTGCTTGTTTTTGCTGCGGGTTCTAATCAGCTCCAGCAGCATGGAAACCGGATAAAGCAAACCGCGTATGCACCGCTTTCCGTGGCAGACTCGCGAGTCAATCGTGATACGCTTTATGAGTTCGTTTGTCGGCATAGCGCGAGAGTAGTCGAATCGCGTTCGATTTCGCAAACTTGGATTTAAGAAGCCAGCACACGCTGCATCACGTCCGAAAGGCTGAAGTGGTGATCTAGGTGGTGTAAGGTTCACTCGTCGCGCTCCAGTCGAAGAACGAAATAAGAGAACATTACAAATCCTGAGCCTGCGAGACAGAGTAAGAACGAGGCGTTCCCGTATTCAGGGTCGTCGTGTTTCGCTTCGGCCAAAGCTCCTGCAAAGATGAAAATAGCGATGATTCCGATCAGGGCGGCACCAGCGTGACCTCAAGATTGAAGTTTGAAATATCTCACCTCTCCGCCAGCACGCGCTGCACGATCTCGCGATACGCGAGGCACATCCCATCGCCGCTCGGCGGGCGCGTGAGCACTTTGCTGCGGTGCTGTTTGTAGTTTGAAATGAACAGTTTTGCCGCCTCGGCGAGATTGTCGCGGAAGCCTATGCCGTATTTGCGGGCGAGTTCGGGGATGCCGCCGCCGTCTTCGTGGAAGAGGAGCGGGAGGCCGCATTGTGCGCCTTCGATGAAGTGCATCCCGCCCGGTTCCCAGCGCGAGGCGGTGATGTAGCCCTGGCATTGCCGCAGCAGCCCCGCCAGCGCAGGACCGGCGCACGGGGCGAAAGTGCGCGCCGTTTTCCAAACGATGTCGCTCGGCCAGCGACCGATGATCCACAGCTCCACATTCGGCAGCGTGCCGTCGGCGATCAGCGAATCGAGCGCGGCGTATTCGTCGAAGCCTTTCATGCGATTATCCGCCCAGTGATGCGTGACAAAGCGGAACGGCTCACCGCTTTTCCACACCGCGCTGCCGACGGGGTGAAAGATGCTCGGGTCTGCGCCATTGAGGATGCAGGAGTGCGGGCGGCTGCGGTCGAACCAACGCTCGGCGTGGTGGTCGCGCAGCCATTCGCTGATGAAAACCGTGTGATCGGCGAGTGCATTAAAACGAGCCATCAGCGCATCCATCTGCCCCGTGCCCTTGCGCACATCGTTGTCGTTGATGCGATGGAGCACACGACCGCGCGGGTTCGCTTTGCGCCATGCGGCGAGTTCGTCGAAGCCGATGCTCATCGCGCCCGTGAGTCCATTGTGCTGGATGATCACGCAATCCGCGCCGCCGCCGAGGTCGTGCACGACTTCGTATCCGCAGTAGTGCATGTAGCGGGAAAATTGCAGCAGCCATTGATTGCCCCCGCCCCACGGGCCGAAAATGGGCTGCGTCGTGACGGCGATACGCGCCACCGGCGGCACCGGCGGGCGCACGCTGCGAAGGCGACGAGCGCCGAGGAATTGAGTCAGGATTTTCACTCCTCTTGTTTGTCCACGGAAGACACGGAAATCACGGAAAGAAATTTGTGATCAGCTAAAAACGCGAAAGGCCGCTAAAAAATCGGATATTCAAACGCCCGCGATTTTAGCGGCCGTTCGCGTTTTTAGCTGATCACATCCCCGGCCTCCCGCGCCCCATCGCCATCAGCCAGCCGCGCTCCGCAGCCGCCTTCACTCGCCACGCCGCATACCGTGTCGCGCTGAAACGCCCCGCCCGCCAATACCACGGCCACGCGATCCCGAAGTCCTTCGCCGTCAGCTGCATCTCAGAAGCCACGTTCACCCGCGCCAGCCCCGCCGCAAACGTCCCCAGGAAAAACGTGAGCATTTCCCACGATGCCGCACGCGGCCTCCACTTCGAGAACGGACGCCCGTTCAGCAAAATCTGCTGCCACCCCGCCTTGTAGTGTACCACGCAAATCTCGTCCGACAGCGGACGCGAGTTCGTCTCGTTCAACCGCGAACACAGCTCCGCGCGCAGCGTTACCTTCCGCCCTTCGCACTCGATTTCATAAAGCGCACGATCCCGCTCATAGCCGAGCATCTGGTAGAGCGACATCTGGTCCGTCCCGCCGTAGGGCAGCGACTGGTCGTTCGCCTGCGCAAACAGCTCCGGCGTGCGCAAAATCCGCGTCGTCGCATCCCGCCACGCCCGCATAAATCCCGATGCATCGGGACCGCGAGTGAGAATCACCCCCGTATTCAGCGGCACATTCTCCGGCTTCGTCGTGAAAACCACATCCGCGTCCTCATTAAAAAACGGTGCCAACTCCCGCCGCACCAGCGTATCCCCATCCGCAAAAACCAAATCCCCGCGATGCTCCTCTGCCGCCCGCGCCCAGCACAGCACCTTCGACGAAATCCGCGCAATCGCGTCCCCCGCAAAATCGAACTTCGTCTCCACAAACTCCACCTGCGGAAACGCCGCCCGAATCCCCCCGATGAGCCGCCCCGGCATATCCTGCCAGTAAACCGACACCCCCGCCCCCGGATGCGACCGCGCCACCGACTGCAAAAACGCAAGCAACATCCCCGCATGACGGGAACCGTAATTGGCGACGATGAAGCGCACGCTTTACTCCGCGAGCAGTGGCGTAAAACCCGCCTGCTCAAAATGATGATCCGCCGTCAACGCATCCGACAGCCCCTCATCGGCCATCACCAAAAACGAAATACAGTCCGTGAGCGACCACTCCTTGTCCGGGCGCTGATCAAACAACTCCATTCCCCGCTCGAAAAGAATGTCACTCTCCTTCGCAATAATGAACCGCGCATCTCGGCTCATTTGCCGGACCAGCGCCGAAGCGACCGCGCGATTCCCTACTGATGAAAGTCCATCGCACACCTCCGCAAGAATCCACCGCGTCGTCACAATTTTTCCACGGTATCCGCGAGCAAACTCCTTCGCCGCCGAGTGGTGCTGATCGCGCGGATTGACCAGCGCCAAAAAATACAGCGCATCGCCAAAAACGATCATCGCCCGCTACGCTTCGGCGTCCCGTGAATGTAGTGATCGTGCTCCGCCGCAAAATCATCCGGCAACCCCTCCGCCTTGCCGATGATGTCCTTCAGCGAATCAAAAAGACTCGTCGGCTGCTCCTCCACAGTGGCCTCATCCGGCAGCGTCACGCGAACCTCCGCACCTTCACGAACCACGAAATCAGGCGGCAACTCAATGCGGTGATTATGAACTTTTGCGGTGATGGTCATGTCCCGCAAATACCACCGCAAACAGATCCTGTCGCGCAAAGAATTTGAGATCTCCCTGCAAGGCCACGCAAAGCCGGTCCACAGATTTTGCGGGTCTCAGCAGATTGCTGCAGCCGGCGAAAAATCTGCGTCAATCGGCGCAATCTGCGGACAAAAAACCGCCCGGTCGTTTCCCAAAATCGAGCGGTCGGACGCCAAAACGCCCCCCTCGCCTCCCCAAGCCGCCCAGTCGAGTCTCCAAATCCTGTGGTCGGGCTCAAAAACCCCGCGGTCGCTTCTGGAAACCGCCCCGTCGGATAGAGAAACGCCCGCGTCGTGGAAAAAAATCACCACGTCGAACCTCCAAACCGCCCGGTCGTGAGCAAAAATCGCTTGGTCGTCTCTCCAAATCGCCCGGTCGGATAGTTAAACGCGACGTTTTCAGGGGTTTACGACGGCATCTCGATTCTTTAATCGACTTTAGTTCAGCGCGCATGCTTTGGACGAAGCACTGGGGGCAAGGTTTCCGAGTATCACCGATTGATTCGTTACTGGACAGTTGTTCTTTTGGCTTTTTGAACTGGACCTTCGGGTCCATTTTTCTCGAGCGTATTGGGAGGCTCATCTAATTGTCGAACGGTCTCCGAGGGTGTTGCAGGCTGGGGCCTGGGTTGTAACCAGCGAGTGACTGGATTTACATAAGGAGTGGCCTTGGAAGAAAACTGAGGATTGGGCGTCGGGGTTCCGGAAATTTGCTTTGCTGGAGTTGCCCCTTTCCTCTGTGGTTTGACCAGAAATGCAAGCATCAGGGACATCACAATCACCGCAACTTGAATGATGAAAAACGTATCGACAATAGTGGGCCATCGAAGCCGATGCAGGATTCCGTATGCGTGATACTCAGGCAGAAGCCTCCCGCTGTGATACATGGCTACATCCGTAAGGTGCACCTCATCACGGCGCGGATCGGGAGGAAGGTCACACTCTACTCTTTTTAAGACGCCTACGGAAATCCGACGCGCAAGCTGCCAAATACTTAGCAACGTCAGTATCGGGCACCACAATGCCAAGACGAAAACTGTTTGCATCATATTCGGCGATGCCGATCCCAATAGGAAGAAAGCGGGTATAGAAATAATGCCGATTCTCCATGTCATCGCGCGCAGTATCACGAAGGTCATCCACCCCGAACCAATTCCTGCACGAAAGCGAACCTTCTTTGTTACAGAACGGGTCCATGTTCGCGTAATCATCAGGACGGGCGCCATAATGAACGAGATGAGCATGCTCAAAGACGTCTCATCGGCATCAGTCATGGAAACTTGGGATTCTTAGTGAGATGCGGAACGACGCAAAAAAAGACACGGCTGGTTGGTAATCTGCAAAATCTGGAGCTGAAGTCTACGGTGTAGGAGTCGGAGTTGGAGTTGGGGGCTTCTTAGGCCCATGCCCCGCATCACGAATGATGCGCGCTGCTTTAAACGCGGCGATGAGGTCGCGGCCGGCTGGGGTGGTGTTGAAGGCGAGGATGAGGT
>JAYSTZ010000140.1:0-4429 GCA_043719365.1 Verrucomicrobiaceae bacterium
GAATTGTCCGGGCGAATGAGCGCGAGGTAGCCGCCTCCATTTCCGAGTTTGAAGTTGGTGTGCAGCCAGCCCGCTGGGTTCGTGAGATTCCGCGCAGAAGCAAAGACGACCTTGTATTCGTAGGGCGCGAGTGTCACCGCCGGGAACGTCCAGCCGACTCCGCCTGCAACGTCGGTGAGCCGCCAGCCCGCGAGATTCGCACTCGCGTTCTGGCCGTTGTAAATCTCGATCCAGTCGGAATGCTCCACGAAGTCATCCTCGAACCCGCTGTCGTTTTCCGCGACAAATTCCGTAATCACCGGCCCGCCGGTTTCGAGTTTATCGACGGTCGTGATGAGCAAATCGTCGATGAACGTATCCTGCGAATTTGAACTCGCCGTGCTTGCTGTGATTCCGAATCGGTGGCCCGGCGCCGGTGCAAAACCAGGCGTCGGCACGTTGGTGCAAATCGATTGTCCATTGTAGCTCACATCGAGCCCGGAATCATCCCAGTGGATCGAAACCGCACGCGGCGTCGCGTCGAAAACGAACCCGCGTGGAAGCAGCGAGACGGTCCAGATTTCGTTCGTGCTCGGCGTGGCATCGACGGTGTTGACGATGCTCACAAGCGAGCTGCTCGGATTGAGATTGATGGGGATTCCGGTCGGGTCCGCATAACTGCCGACCGCCCCGCGATTCACCGTCCAATTCGGCGCGGTACCGGTCACGGTGACGGTGGTCCATCCAGGCACAGCGCGCATCGAAGACTGCACGGTCGAAGCGCTGGCATTGTAGTTGATGTTGCTGGTCGTCCCGCCGGAGACGGGGTTTGTCAAAGTGAACGTGCCGTTGGAGAGCGGGGGAATCTCGGTGAAAACCGACGCCGGAAAATTTGCGACCGTCGAGCCGTTGCAGAGAATCTGGACCGATGGAACATCGGTCGCATTATCGGCAAAGGTATCGAAGCCCACCGCAAGCCCGCCGGCCATAGTGAAGCCGTTTGGCCCTGCGCCGTTGTCGGTCGGGAGCGGTCCGAAATTGAGCGCCCATCCGGCACCGGGGACTGCGGTTGCGGAGCTTTTTGTCATGCGCACCGTGAAGGTGGCATCGAACGCGAGCATCTGTTTCCCAGGATCGATGTCGGGGATTTTCAGCGAGCCCGCACCGCCGCCCAAGCCGGACTTCGAGAGGCGAAGGGAATTTCCACTGATCGACGTAAAGCTGGTTCCAAACGACGAGTTCGCGACGGCATTCTCCGGTGCGAGCGTGACCGTGTTGTCCGTGTAGGTGAACGTCTGTGTGCCGGAAGTCGGATAGCGCCCGGCGTTTGCCGAACAAGCCGCGAGAGTCAGCGCGACGGCGGTTCTGAGAATGGATTTCATACGAATGAGCAAGGCGCAGGATAGCCATCCCGAGTCGCATCGCAAGGCTTGGCGCTGGCATTCAGTCGGTTCCGGGTAGCCGTCGGTGGGAGCACCCCCGCAGTGAACATGGCACCTTGGCAGGCGTCGGGTGTGCCCACCCGACGGCTGCGGGGGGCGGGACAGGGACAAGGAAGGGTCCCGTTAGAGACGCGGACTTCCAGGTATGGGATTTAGAGCGTCTGCCGAAAGTAATTTCCGGTTCGCAGTCGAAGTACAAGGGGCGGCGACATTCCTGTCGCCGATTCCTTTAACGCGAAGCGTCCGATCCGATGGCTGCGGCTCTCGGAGGGCTCACGGTTATTTGATTGGACGCTTCGCGTTGAGTGAATCGGCGACAAGAATGTCGCCGCCCCTTGTACTCCGGCTGCGGACGCAATCCCGCCAACCGGGAATTGCTTTTGAAGCGTCTCCCCGAATCCACCTCGCGGTCGCTTTACGGTGCGACCCGCAGGCGCATAAATTGCGGCACTGCTGGGTTAAACGGATTGGTCGCGCGGTAGGTCACGGTCGATGTGCCGTCGCCATTCACGACGGCACCGACATACGTCACGGCTGCGGGCGTGCTGTCCCAGGACGTGAGGTTTGCGCTCAGTTCCACGAAGTAGTTCACGCCATCCGCTGCGTTGTTGCGGCGGTAGCTGAACGTCAGGTAAGGGCTTGTGACTGTTGCGACGGTGAAGTTTGTCACGGCTGTCGTCGGACGGTTTATTGTGCCGGGCGTGTCTTGTGGATTTCCGAGCGCGTATTCGAGGTAATCGCTGTATCCGTCGCCATCCGTATCACCATTCGGATTTCCGGCGAATGCCGGACCTGCAGGCTGGCCGGGAGTTCCGCCGGGTTGTGCGCCGATGCGCCATTTTTCCGCGCCGTAGGTCGTGCCGCCGACGGGATTGTTGAGGACGAGGCTGTAGCCGAGTGTGCTGGCCTCCACGGGCCATGGCGCGACGATTCCGTAGCTCACCGAAGCGATGACGTTGTTTGCTGCGTCGAGTACGGTGAAGTTCTCGCCGTTATTGCTGAGGCTTCCGCCAAACGCTCCGGCGATTTTCGTGCCGACCGTCGGGCTGTAGCGGGAGTTAAAACCAGCGACGTTGCCGACAGCGAGAATCCGCTGTCCAGGATTGAGGGTGAGCGTTCCGGGATCGGCGACATCGAAGCTAAAGTTCACTCCACCGGCGAGCTTGCAACCGGTGAGGTCCACGCGTCCGGGGCCAACGTTCATCAGTTCGACGTACTCGAAATCGTTGTCGCCAAATCCCGCAGTAATTTCCGCAGCGGTTGCGGCAGTCGGGTTGTAGAGAAACTCCGATATGACGATGTTTGCCGAGCTCGCAGGTACTGCATCGACTACAAATTCCGCAGTGGTGATTGGCGACCACGTAGAGCCGGAGAGCAGGCGTGCCTTGATGGTTCCGGAAGTCGTGAGCGTGATCGGTCCGGTGTAAGCAACGCCTCCGCTTCCGCCTGCGCCGCCGGGCGGGAAGTAGGTGAGTTTCGGGACCATGATTAGGTCGCTGGAGGTTTTATCCGCAGCGTTCAAGCAGTGGACGGCGAGAATGTTTGTGCCGACACGAAGCGCGGGCTTTCCTGTGCTGCTGATGTCGATGGTTTCAAACGCCACGGCCTGCCCTTCGTCGCGCACTGCGCTGCCGACCGCGTTCGACGGGTCGTTCACCACCGAGGGATCGGTGTCGTTTCTTCCAGCCACCTGAACACCGTTGATGTAAGCGCGGAATCCGTCGTCGTATTTCATGCCGAGATTCAGCGTGTCGATGCTGTCGAGCGTCGCCTGGTCGGGGATGTTGAATGCGATCCGCGCATAGCAAGTGGCGGTGACTCCCTGCATAGCCCCGACGTTTGAGCCTGCCCCGATGAGCGCGGTGTAGTTGCCGTCGCCAGTGTCATAGCCCACGCCGGTCACGCCTGCGGACCAGTTCGCAATGTTCGACGGGTCGGTGTAATTGGTCCACTGGCTGGCACCTGCGGTTGCGGTGAGTGCAGCGCCGCCATTGGCTACGGAGGGGATGAGCCATTTACACGAATTCGCGGAACCCGATAGGAGCGTGAACTCTGTCGGCGTGACGGCACCTGCTTTTGGATCGCTACCGTCGGTGGTGTAGTAGATCGTCCCACTCGCGTAGGTGTAGCCGCCCGGCGGTGTGCCGGCGAACGGCGTGATAGTCAGTTGAGTTCCTGAACCGACATTGCCTCCATAGTGGGAGAAGTTCGGCGGGCGGGAAATGACCGTGCCTGCGCCGAAGTTCTGGTCGTCGATCCAGTTCAAGCGCTGTGTCAGCCAGTTCTTCATCCAGTCGATTTCGCCGGTTGTCGAATTTCCGTTGCTGTTGAAGTAGATTCGGTCCGCGTACCCGACACCGTTTGGCCAGACGTAAGTGCCGAGAATCGGGAACTTACGGTAGTGGCGCATTGCTGCGTTTTCCACCGTGGAAGGCTGGCCGCTTGCGATGGTCATGTTGTTGCCGATAGGTGTTGTGCTTCCATTGAGCGCTATGGAGGCAACCTGATCGATGTAGGGCAATATCGACGAGGTTTTGAAAATACCACGGCGCAGCTCCCAGTAGCGGTCCCAGTGCCGCTGCTCGTAGTTCGGGTCCTGCCGGAGGCGTGCCCACCAGTAGGTGTCGGTCTGGTTCCAATACCATCCGGTCGGCTGGTCACCGAAAAGGTAATCCGCATTTCCGAGCGAAAGATTGTAGTCCCAAATCGGCGCAGCAAAGAGCTTCGTATTCGCACCGCGGTCTTTGTAAAAATACGTCGAAAGTCGATACCCATCGATCTGCTTGGAGATTTCGACAAACCACCAGTTGTCGATAAACGAATCCCTGTCGATGTATGGTGCGTAGCCGAGCACGGGGTCAGCGAAATTCGCGCCGTTCAGCGCGTTGTTAAATGCGTTGATGTAACCCGTGAGATACGTCGTTTGTGCGGCGTTGAGGACTCCCGGCGTGTGCGAGTTCATCCCCACCGGAAGCGCGGTCGTTCCATCCGAACTCGCGCGGTCTCGG
>JAYSTZ010000015.1:0-2161 GCA_043719365.1 Verrucomicrobiaceae bacterium
GGCGGCAACGAGGTCATCGGGTGGAACGGGAAGGTTGCAGAGTGCGTAAAGCTCGGCGCGTTCGGCGGGCTCGAAGTATTTGGCGATGAGGGTTCGGCGAGTGAGTTCGCGGAAAGCGGAATCGCGTAGGCAAAGGAGAAAAGAGACATCGAGCTGCGCGATTACGGCAAGTTCTCGGCTGGCTGCATCTTTGCCTTCGGCATCGAGCGGTTTCCAGAAACCGTCCGATTTCATGTGGTAGAAAGGAAGGTGAAGCGGCGGTTTTGTCCGGCGGCGGTCGGCGACGACGCGCCAATAGCTCGCAAAGCGGAAGGCCAGTGCGCCGTCACGGGCGAGTAGTCCGCCGTTGAGTCCGCCTTCTTCCGCCAACTCGCAGACGATGAGTAAAAGGAGCGGTTTGTGCGGGGCTGTGCCGCGCGATTTGCTGACCCCTAGGTCACTCAACTTTCCTAGCCATCGCTCTCCTTCCGGGGAGTGTGCATTCATGGGAAGGTGGCTTTTACGCCGCAAACGCCCGCGTTTGCAGTGCGGCCATTCTTTCAAGGCCCCTCATCGCATCCTCAGTTTTGTCCTGTTCCCACTGCTCGCGGATGAGACGGATTTCGAGGTCGGAAATGAGCGTCATCCCCGTGTCTGCCTGAATAGCCAACAGTTCGTCGAGTAACATTCGCCGGGCCTCAATGATGATCGGGCCGAGTCCGGGTTGCCCTGTTCGGCGAACTTTGCTTCGCAACTCCGGGTCTTCTGACACTGCCTTCAGGTGATTTCGGAAATCCGCCAGCGGGATGAGGTCCTGATGTCCCGCATTGATGAGCGCTTCAATGGAATTGTCCTTATCCACGACGGTGCATGTCCAGCAGCCAAATCGGGCCGAATTGCTGCCGCAAGACGGAGCGTCATCTTTACTCACCACAAACGGACACTCTCCGCCGAGCGCGTTTTTATAAAGCGTAATGATATGGTGGTACGTGCCGCCCCATGGGGGCTTGGATTGCAGGAGGGTGAGCCAGACTTCATCCGTTGTGAACTCTACGATGGGCGCGTAAACCCAAACGCCTTTGTGGTCAGCATGAGGAGTGAATCGGCCCTCACTTTTAAGTTCGTGTTTCGCGATGCGGGCAGCGCGGGCGGACGACTCAGCGCGTCGGGTGCCGAGCAATAGAATCGCCTCCCCGGCGTGGCTGACCAATTCGCGAATGAAGCGCGATGTCGGGCGGATTTTCATGCGGTCCGTACACCACCGGAACGAGCGGTTCGGCGCGGGGTAGCCTTTTCCGAGAATATTTACCCAGAATGATTCGTCTGGAAGCGGAGTGGTGCGGACGACTTCGAGTGGAATCCGCAGGGATTCGATATTGTCGGTGATTTCAGCCAGCGTTTTGTCGGTGTGGTCTTGGAAAACGGGAGATTCGACGAGCGTGTTATTGCTGATGAGATAGACCGGACGTTTGCGCTCATCCGGTGGGACCGAAAGAAGGACTTCGACGACCAAATGAGTGACGAGCATGGAGTCTTTCCCGCCCGAAAAACCAATTACCCACGGTTTTGCATGGGGCTGGAGGTATTCGTCACGAAGCTCGCGTTTCGCGGCCCGGATTTTCTCCACAAGTTGGTCGATGTCAGTCATTGCGCCGGACAGTCGCGCAGAGAGCTGGACGTTTGCAAGTCTGCGCTTCGATGAGCATGAATAATGACGCCGGATGCGCACTGGATGTTTGACCGCGGGCTGTGGACGGTGGACGAGAACCGCCGGGTGAGGGTGGCGCCGGACAAGGTGTTTTCGGAATGGGCACCGCCGGGCTTTCACCTGCTCACGCCGCGCAATGGGCAATCGCTCTTCTTCCGCGACGGCTGCACCTTCCGCCCCGACTGGACGCACTTTGCATGGCATCGGCGCGAACGCTTCATCGGCTGAACTCGGCGGCATGTGGCTGAGCGCGCTCCCATGGCCGATATGACCGCACTTATTGATTTCTGGATTTATCACTTGAATCGCGATGGCAGGATTTTTTCTATCGTTTTCAATGACTTAACGGAGCGCAGTTGGTAATACGACTTTTCAAAGAAAAAGAGACGATAGCGATGGGATGGAGCGTCGTAGCTGCGACGCCCTCGTCGCAGGATGTGTCTGCGACGCCCCGTCGCAATCGGCGCGTCAGCG
>JAYSTZ010000141.1:0-1935 GCA_043719365.1 Verrucomicrobiaceae bacterium
GCATCATCGGCGGCACCTCGGGTTTTCGAGCTTCGCACCTACACCACGACACCCGGCAATCTGCCCCGCTTGAACGCCCGCTTCCGCGACCACACGATCGCGCTTTTCGCAAAGCACGGGATGACCAATCTCTTTTACTGGAATTTGCAGGCGGGCCAGCCCGGCACGGACAATACGCTCGTCTATCTCCTCGCGCACAAGGATGCGGCAGCGATGTCGGAGTCCTTCAAGGCGTTCCGCGCAAACCCGGAATGGATCGCGGCGAAGGAAGCCTCGGAAAAGCAAGGCGGTGGCTCGCTCACGATTCCCGATGGTGTGAAATCCGTGTTGATGACGGCGACGGATTACTCGGAGACCCGCTGATAAGAATGACAAGACTTTCGCCTCCACACTTGCGGCGCGAGGCGAAGCGTGGACATGGTAAAGCCTGTGCCTGATCGCAAATCTCTGCTCGCCGCGCTCAAGCGCGTCTTCGGCTACGACACCTTCCGTCCGTTGCAGGAGGAAATCATCTCCGCCGCAATGTCGGGCGAGGATGTCTTTGCCCTGCTGCCCACCGGTGGAGGGAAATCGCTTTGCTTTCAGCTCCCGGCGATCGTTCGCGATGGACTGACCGTAGTGGTTTCGCCGTTGATCGCGCTGATGAAAGATCAGGTCGATGCGCTGGTGGCGGCCGGGGTGCAGGCAACATTTTTGAACTCCACGCTCGGCGAAAAGCTCTCACGCGAGCGGCTCAGCGGGCTTTTTAATGGCGAGTATCGTCTGCTCTATGTCGCGCCGGAGCGGCTGATGGTTCCGACCTTTCTGGAAAAACTTCGTCAGTGGAATGTGCAGCTTGTGGCGATCGACGAAGCGCATTGCATCTCGGAATGGGGGCATGATTTTCGCCCCGAGTACCGCCAGATTGCTCAGCTCCGCAAAGAGCTTCCCGGCGTCCCGTTCATGGCTCTCACAGCCACGGCGACCGGTCGCGTGCGCGAGGATATCGTGAAGCAACTGCGCCTGAAGGACACGCATACTTTCGTCGGCAGCTTCAACCGCGCAAACCTCACGTACCGCGTCCTGCACAAAGAATCACCCACGCAGCAAGTCGTCCGCTTTTTGAAGAACCGGCGGCGGGAGTGCGGCATCGTGTATTGCCAAAGCAGGAAGTCCTGCGAAAGCCTCGCGGAGCGTCTGGCAGAGCAAGGCATCGACGCCAAGCCCTACCACGCTGGGCTCGCGGACAAAGAGCGGGCGCAGAATCAGGAGCTGTTCCTGCGTGACGAAGTGAAGGTGATTTGCGCGACGATTGCGTTCGGCATGGGTATCAATAAGCCCAACGTCCGCTTCGTCATCCACTACGACCTCCCGAAGAATATCGAGGGATACTATCAGGAAACTGGACGCGCCGGACGCGATGGGTTGCCGGGCGAGTGTGTTCTCCTTTTCTCCACTGGCGATGTGATGAAGCAGCGGCACTTCATCGATGAAATCGGAGACCCCGCGCAACGCAAAATAGCGCGTGACCAGCTCCAGACGATGATTAGCTACGCGGAGAGCCCCGGCTGTCGGCGGCGGGAACTTCTGAATTATTTCGGCGAAACCTTCGCCGCGCCGAACTGCCGCGGATGCGACAATTGCCTGGAGCCGCGCGAAACGTGGGACGGAACGCTCGCAGCACAAAAATTCCTCAGTTGCGTGTGGCGCGCTCGCGAGGCGAGCTACCGCAAAGACGCTACCTTCGGAATGGCCCATCACGCGGAGATCCTTACGGGAGCTGATTCCGAGCGTATTCGGAAGTGGAACCATAATCAACTCAGCACCTACGGCATCGGCAAAGAACACCACCGAAACGACTGGCCGCTCATAGGGCGCGAGCTGGTGCGGCTGGGCTATTTGCGCATGACGGATGGGGAGTTCCCCGGAGCCGAACTCACGGAGAATGGAATCGAG
>JAYSTZ010000142.1:0-1934 GCA_043719365.1 Verrucomicrobiaceae bacterium
GGAGCCTCGGCGTGGGCGAGGATGGAAAAACCGAGCAGACAAGAGAGATGGATGAGTTTCATAGGAAAGATGTTTCGCGACTCTGCAAACAAGCCGCGAGCGCGGAAAGCCTTTGTTGCGCGGATCGGAGGCGGGAAGCGAAGGCGCACGAGCAAAGGGCTTCGATTTTTGCGGATAGCGGGTGTATTCCATAGACCGTCGTCCGTGTTTTCCAGTAAGGGGCTGGGATGAATCAACCTGTCCGCAAAGCCGTCATTCCTGCCGCTGGCTACGGCACCCGCTTTTTGCCCATCAGCAAAGCGGTGCCAAAAGAAATGCTGCCGATTGTGGACAAGCCGGTGATTCAATACGTCGTGGAAGAGGCGGTCGCGAGCGGGATGACGGACATCCTCATCGTCATCGGCCGCAGCAAACGCACAATCGAAGAGCATTTTTTTCCGAACCGTGAACTGGAAGATGAACTCGCGGCGAAGGGCAAAACGGACGCACTTGCAGCCTGCCGGGCGGTGTCGAATCTGGCCCGCATCCATTTTGTCTGGCAGCACGAAATGCGCGGTCTCGGCGATGCGGTTCTTTATGCACGGCACCACGTCGGGAACGAGCCTTTCGCGCTGCTGATGGGCGATACCATCGTCGAGCCCGCATCCGGCGCGGCACCCGTGACGCGCCAACTCTGCGATGTTTGGGAAAGCCACGGAGGCAGCGCCATCGCACTCGAAGAAGTCGCGCCGGAGCGGGTGAGCAAATACGGAATCGTCGGCGGAACGGAGATCGCGCCGGGGCTCATCAAGGCAAACGTGCTCGTGGAAAAACCGAAGCCCGATGAAGCGCCCAGCCGACTTGCTATCACGAGCCGCTACGTGCTTTCACCCGGAATTTTCGACTGCCTCGACCACACGCCGCCGGGGAAAAATGGCGAGCTTCAGCTCACCGACGCACTGTCACTCTTGCTCGCCCGCGAAAGCGTGTATGGCTGGCGGTACGGAGGCCATCGCTTCGACATCGGCGACAAGCTCGGCTTCGTAAAAACGAACATTGAATTCGCCCTGCGCGACCCATCGACCGCGGCGGAATTGCGGAAATATCTGGCGACGCTGGGATAGTACACAACCGCCTGGGGATGTGTGCCGCATCCTACGTTGGGCGCGGAGGTTTGGATTCTGGAATAATCGCGTTTCGGGATGCGGGGGAAACGAGAATTCATTTCCCCTCGCGGCGGTTTTCCTCTTTTCTCCGCGTTTCAATTTACCAAATACAAATCATGCCAAAGCTCTTCATTCCGGGTCCCGTTCAAGTCTCTGAAAAAACATTCCGCGCTTTCTGCAAGCCGATGATTGGACATCGCAGTGGTGATTTTAAGAAGCTGTACGGCGGCATCCAGCCACGGCTGAAAGAGCTTTTCGGCACGACCCAGCCGGTCTTCTTGAGCACGAGCAGCGCTTGGGGCGTGATGGAGGGAAGCATTCGCAATCTCGTGGGCTCGGGCAAAGTGCTGAACTGCATGAACGGCGCGTTCTCCGACAAATGGCTCGATGTGTCCAAGAAATGCGGCAAGGACGCCGTGGCGCTGCAAGTCGAGTGGGGCCAGCCGATTCGCGGCGAGCAAGTCCGTGCCGCGCTGAGTGCGGGCGGATTTGACGCAGTGACGCTGATTCACAACGAGACTTCGACCGGCGTGATGAGCGACATCAGCGAGATCGCTGCGGTGGTGAAGGAATTCCCGGAAGTCTGCCTGATTGTGGATACCGTCTCGTCGTTTTCCGTCGTGCCCGTGCCGATGGATGAACTCGGCATCGACGTCCTCCTCACGGGCTCGCAAAAAGCGCTCGCGATGCCTCCGGGCCTCGCCCTTTTCTCCGCGAGCAAGAAGGCCATGGAGCGCGCCGCGACCGTGAAAGCACGCGGCTATTATTTCGACTTTGTCGAGTTCGCCA
>JAYSTZ010000143.1:0-4417 GCA_043719365.1 Verrucomicrobiaceae bacterium
TTGTTTGTTTCTTTATGTGTCTGTCCCTTTGTTTGTTTCTTTGTTTGTTTTCGCAGCGGAAGCCCTTTTCCGCACCGATTCACACGACCTCAAATACTACATCATGCTCGCTGGCTGATTCGTGCTCTCAAGCACCGCCCGCCAGAGCTCCCCAGTCGGGTCCACCATCCTGCGTCCAACCTTTGAAACAAACGAAATCGGCAAATGCACGTATGCACCGTGCCACCGCCCAACCAGCATTCCCGTCTTCCCCGCCATGGCCGCATGCACCGCGTGCTGCGCGAGCTGCTGGCAGTAGAAATTGTCCTGCGCGTTGGCCGGCACACTGCGCACGAGATAGCTCGGGTCGATATATTTCAAGTTCAGCTCGATCTTTCGCTCCTTGAAAAATGCGATAATCTTGTCGCGTAGAAAAATACCAATGTCCTTCGGGCGCTGATTTCCGCTCGCGTCCAGGTCTTCGTATCCCGCCATGAAATCCTTCCCGGCACCCTCAGCGACGACAACCACAGCACTCCTCCGCTTCGCCACATGGTGACGAAGCGCCTCCAGAAAACCACGTGGTCCATCAAGCCGGAAACCTACCTCGGGAATCAGCACAAAATCCACGTTCCCGTCCGCCAGCGCGGCGTAACTTGCGATGAAGCCCGAGTCGCGTCCCATCAGCTTGACGAGCCCGATTCCGTTGGGAGCTCCCTCGGATTCCGCGTGTCCCGCGCGCACAGCTTTTACGGCTTCGGCGAAAGCGGTTTCAAATCCGAACGATTTGTCGAGGTATTGAATGTCGTTGTCTATCGTCTTGGGTATCCCGACGACGGCCGTTTTCAATCCGCGCTTTTCGATCTCAGCAACAAGCGCGTCCGCCCCTTTCATCGAGCCGTCGCCGCCGACTACGAACAAAATATCGATCCCCATGTCCTCGATCGTATCCACCATTTCGCCCATGTCTTGATTTCCCCGCGAGGTCCCGAGGATGCTCCCGCCGAGCAGATGGATCTGCTTCACCTTGTCCGGCTGCAGCACCATATTGCGGTGCCCAAGTCGCTGCACCAAGCCCTGATATCCAAACTGAAATCCATGAATTCGCGTGCAGCCGTATCGATTCCAAAGCTGAGTCACGAGGCCCTTGATAATGTCGTTCAGCCCCGGACAGAGCCCGCCACACGTCACGATCCCGACCGTAGTTCTAACTGGATCAAAGAAAATATGCTCCCGCGGTCCAGCCTGCTCAAAGCTCACCGTCGGCAAATCGTGCGGATCCACCGGCGGCTGGCCGATGGTGCAATTGTGGTCGTAAAGGACCCGCTCTGAATCATCCCGATATCGCACCTCAATCCCCCCGATCTGGTGTAATGGCGACTTGATGGTGCACTTCCCTAAATTCCGAATCTCTGTTGGCATTTTTTGCTAAGGCTCATCACTGGCGGGTGAGTGCGTAAGCCGCAAGGCAAAAGCCAAAAACGGGGCATTTTGGACCAGACAATCCGACAGCCGACTTCACAGCTCCTGGAACAATTCTGTTTTCATAATGCGCAATTCCGCGTTTGCTCCCCACCCTTATGAATCGCATCTGCGTCTATTGTGGCTCCTTACCGGGCAACCTTCCGGCATACGCTGAGAGCGCCCGTGCCTTCGGGAAACTGCTTGCCGAGCGTTCCATCGGGCTCGTTTACGGCGGCGGAAACATCGGGCTCATGGGCGAGGTGTCAAAGGCGGCGCTCGCGGCGGGCGGAGAGGTCATCGGCGTCATCCCCGAAGCGCTCATGGAAAAGGAACTCGGCCTGCGTGAGTGTACGCAACTCCGGGTCGTCAGCTCGATGCACGAGCGCAAGCAGATGATGGCGGACCTGAGCGATGGCTTTGTCGCATTGCCAGGAGGAATCGGAACCTACGAGGAGTTGCTGGAGACCTTTACTTGGCAGCAGCTCGCGTTTCACGACAAGCCGGTGGGCATTCTCAATGTGGCAGGATTTTTCGATCATCTACTTGCATTTCTGCTGCACGCGACCAACGCACAGTTCCTCCGCAGCGAACACAACGATTCGCTCCTCGTCGGAACGGAAGGCGGAGAATTACTGGAACGAATGAAAGCATGGAAACCGCTCCGCCTCGGCAAGTGGTGGAGTCGCCCGTCCGCAGAAGCACGCTAACGCATACCATTTATGAAGCCACCAATCCGCTGGAAACCGGCTCTCTTTCTCATCGCATTCGCGGCAATTGCTTACACCGTCACCATTCTGAAAACCGAATGGCGCTACGAGCAGCAGCGCAGCGTCCAACTTATAGGCACGACCGTGCTTCTGTATTTGTCACTGCTCATTTGGTGGCTGTTTTTCTCACGCACCGCCGGACGTGAAAAACTGCTTGGCGCGTCGGTATTTCTCCTGCCGTTTGTCTTCTTTCGATTGCGTGGTTTGTCGGGAGATTTCCTTCCGGTTTTTGAGTTTCGCTTTGGCGCGAAAGCGGCCGCACTTGGCCCCGCCAATGCAATTAACAGCGGGGTCGCGCGCACGGATTTTCCGCAACTCCTCGGTCCCAATCGCGATGGCGTATTGACCGGTCTCACGCTCGATCCGGACTGGAAGTTGAACCCTCCGCAGCTCGTTTGGAAGCAGCCCGTCGGCGCGGCATGGTCGGGATTTTCCATCGCGGGCGAGAGCGCGGTGACACAGGAACAGGCAGGCGAAAACGAATCCGTAGTCTGCTACGACATCCTTACCGGGAAGCGGCTCTGGGCAACCGAAAACCCCGGTAAATTCAGCACCACCATCGCCGGTGAGGGACCGCGGGCGACTCCGACCATCGTGGGCGACCGGGTGTTCACGTTTGGGGCTACGGCAATTTTGCGGGCTCTCTCGCTGAGCGACGGAAAGGTCATCTGGAGCCGCGACCTCGCTGCGGAGTTCGGCCGCGGGATTCCCGATTGGGGCTTTGCATCTTCCCCGCTGGTCCACGAAGGAAAAGTCATCGTGAGCATCGGCGGCGGTGCCGGGAAATCGCTTGTCGCATACAGTGCAGCGGACGGCCAGCCCTTGTGGACTGCGGGCGATCGCAATGTGGATTACAGCTCCCCATTTTTCCTCGCGGCACCACAGCCGCAGATCGTGGTCTTCAATCACAAAGGCATCACTAGCCACAACCCGCAAACCGGCGCAGTGCTGTGGGACCGCGGATGGGGAACGGGATACCCAAACGTCGCGCGGCCAATCCCCGTGGGCGGCGGCAAGGTGTTCTTCACCAGCGGCTATGGCGTCGGCAGCGCCCTGTTGGATATTTCCGCCGGAGAGAAATGGAACATCGACGAGGTCTGGAAGACTCCGCGCTTTCAATCGAAATTCTCAAATCCGGTCCTGCGCGATGGCCACATCTACGGCGTGAGCGACGGCATTTTTGCGTGCCTCGACATCACCGACGGCAAAGTGAAATGGAAAGGCGGACGCTTTGGGCACGGGCAGGGATTGCTCGTCGGGGACCTTTATTTGCAGATGACGGAAGGCGGCGAACTCGTCCTCCTACAGCCGACACCGGAAGCCGAGAACGAACTCGGTCGAGTGAAAGTGTTCGACGCGAAAACATGGAACACAATCGCCCTCAGCGGCGATCTTTTGCTGGTTCGCAACGATCAAGAAGCCGCCTGCGTGCGGCTAAAACTGAAGGGCGCGAACTGAATACTGGCAACACACCGCCGCTCCCGAATACAAAGCACAGCCATGGACATTCTCACACTCGACCTTCCCGGCATTCACAAAATCGCCAGCGGAAAAGTCCGCGAAATCTTCGACCTCGGCGAACATCTGCTGTTCGTCGCCACCGATCGGATCTCTGCATTCGACTGCATCCTGCCCAACGCCATCCCGCACAAAGGCGAGGTCCTCACTCAACTTTCGGATTTTTGGTTCAAGAAAATGACCTTCGTGGAAAACCACATTGTCGCCGTGGATTTCGCCGACTTCCCGGCTGTGCTTCATCCTTTTGAAAAGGAACTCCGAGGGCGCTCAATGATCGTGAAAAAAGCGCGACCGCTTCCCATCGAATGCATCGCCCGCGGCTACCTCATCGGCTCCGGCTGGAAGGATTACCGCGCGACCGGCAGCGTCTGCGGCATTCCGCTGCCCGCCGGACTTCAGCAGGCGCAGCAGCTCCCCGAGACGATTTTCACCCCGGCTACAAAAGCAGCCTCGGGACACGACGAAAACATTCCGTGGGAAACGGCAGTCGAACTCTGCGGCGAGAGCGTCGCACAACAGGCGCGCGACCTCACCATACGCATCTACGAAGCCGGACGTGCGCATGCCGGATCGCACGGGATCATTCTTGCGGATACGAAGTTCGAGTTTGGTATGCTCGATGAACGGGTCATTTTAATCGACGAAGTGCTCACTCCCGACAGTTCCCGCTACTGGCCCGCAACGGACTA